>JAGBHD010000026.1 GCA_018110785.1 Oscillospiraceae bacterium | reverse complement strand
TACAGCGAGAGTATGAGATAGAAAGCGGTTTTTATTGCTATTACACCGAAGAAGCGGTAGGAATAAGCTATCCCGTCCCATTTGCCTTGGGAAATCATATAGAGATAGAAATACCGAAAGATAGCGTTGTTTGGGAGAAACGATAATAAATGCAAAAAAAGAACTAAAATAATTAAGAATAATAAAAAGACAACCCTTAGAAGATTTTAAGATCTTCTAAGGGTTGATTTCTTTAGAGGGAGAACTTGGATTTAAGCTTTAAGAGAGCTGTCCGTTAGCGTCGCAGGATAAAATTACCTGACAATCTCTAGTATCTGTTGTTACAAACAGAATTTTTTTGGTAAAGGTCGCATTTCCAACCGCTTGGTTTGAATGTTCATAGGTAGATGCCGACTTGTTAGACCAAGCGTTATCTGAAATGTTTACCGAATAAGAAGAAGTAGTACACATAGCATGAACTCCTGTTGTAACTGTAAATGTTCCGTGTACTGTAAAGCGATAAAGCTCTTCGCCGCTTGTGCCTCTGCGGACATAGTCTTTAGAGCCGGCTTTGCTGTAAACCGTTCCGCGGGTAGATTTAGAAACTTCTTCGGTTACTGTAATAACAGCATATGTTCCGTCTTCATAATATTCGGTTGTCTGGCTTACAAGCTGTTCTGTTGTTTTAGATTCTGCTGTTTCAGCGGCAAAAGCTGAAAAGGAATAAAACATAAGGCATAAGGTCATTAAAAAAGCAACTATTTTTTTCATTTTTATTCTCCTATCGTTCTATTACTCCGTGATCTGTAACATATATTTCGGTGTAAGCGTCATCAGTCCTATGGTCGTCATAAATAATCCAAGCCGCTGTAGATGCAACTATTAAAACTATTACCGCAATGCCGATGGTGGCAGCAGTTATTATTGTTTTTCCTTTTCTAAGAATCCTTGTTCTTTCAGCGGCAGACATTTCCGTTATGTATTCTTCTGCATATTTATCGGCTTCTCCAAAGCGGCTTATTAAATCCTCAATGGTCTTATCGGGATTTTCTTCCGCATAGTCCGATATAGCGCTTTCAAGCTCCGCTGATAATCTCCGCCTTAAAGAATAAGGGCAATTCTTTTTGACCTTATTCAAATACTGTTTAATTTCTTTTTGACTAATCATTGGTATCGCCCCCCATCTCCTTTATTTCCGAAACGCCTAAAACATATAAAACACCTCGGCAGATAGAAAAATATTCTTTTTTTATATTTTCGAGATGCTCTCTTCCCGCATTTTCTAAATGGTAATAAACGCGGACTCTTCTTTTGCCGACCTTTTCTTGTCTATCGCTTATTAAGCCTTTTTCGAGAAGCCTATATAGGGTTGGATACATAGAGCTTTCCTGAAGAGAATAAAGCCCGTTACTTCTTTTTATAAGCTCCTGAGAGAGCTGATAGCCATACATATCTTCGTCTTTTAATAGGGTTAATATCAAAAGCTCGACAGTTCCTCTTTTTATCCCCTCGGATAACACCTGCAACAGCGCCTTTAAACTAAAATGTCTTTTTTCGCAATCTTCCTAATACAATTATATAATATTATATGTCCTCGTCAATACTATGCACCAAAATATATTGTTGACAAATATAAAACCTTGTGTTACTATGAAAATGAAAACAGCCCTCCTAACCTCTCTGAGGGCAATTCAAAAATTAACAGAAAGAGGTGTTTCCGATGTACAGCATAGACGAAGAACAATTTATTAAACCAAACAACGAAAAAAAGGAGATAAAAAATGAAACATTCAATAAAAAGAATACTGTCCTTTTTAGCGGCTGTATTATTAGGAAGCACGATGTTAGCTTACGGTGCGGAAATAGAAAATACAGATAAAAAAGAGGAAAACAAAACAAGAGCAGTAGAGGTAGATCATCTTACAAATCTACAAGTATATCGAATAAGGCACCAAAACAGCGGTAAATATTTAACACTATCTAGCGATAAAAACAATGTTATCGTTGCCAATGAGACTTGGGAAGGAGATAAGTCTCAGCTTTGGCAGTTTTATCAGGTTAATACAAGTACCTATACATATGGTAAATTTCGTTCATATGCCTATGATGGACAATATTATCTTGATGTGAACGGATCGTATAGCACAACCGATTCTCAAAACACATATCTGCGAGACGGAACAAATGTAACAGTATATAATAACGATGCTATAGATTATGGTTCTTCTCAGTGGGTTCTTGGAACATCAGGTTTGTTAGCTAAAATGTCAAGATATGATGGCTCAAGAGTTTTTGGATCTTCTTATTGGAAATATCTTGTTCCTGACCCTAATGGTAGCGGAAACGTTATTCAGCATGGTTTATCTGGATTGCCCGCATATGAAGAAGTGTGGGTGTTTGAGTTAGTTTATTCAGAGGGTGATTATCACAGCCCGTTTCCAACAGGAAAGTATAATATGTCAAGAGGATTCTCTTCAACCCATGCGGGATTAGACCTTGTTCCCAATGGAACCAAGACTAATGTGTATGCTTGTGCCGATGGACAGCTAAAGTATTATTATGCAACAATAGGAGGGAAAAACGATATATTTGCGGGATATGGAATATATGCGGTTTTAACTATTAACAGCACTCAGGAAAGGGTTGTATATGCACACTTATCTGAATTGGCTTTTGGCAAAACCGTAGAAAATTCAAATCGCGGAAGCTATAGGGACAAATGTGATGCTGTTCAATATACTGTAACAGAAACCGCAATTCCTGTTTCGAAAGGAATGCTTATTGGGAAAACTGGCAACACGGGAAATTCTTCCGCAGAGCATTTGCATTTAGAACTTTGGAATCCGTATGTTCAAAATCAAAGTTATATCTCTCTGTCACCATATAAACTTATTACTAATATGAATATTTCGTAAGGAGACTTGTCATGACAAAGGACTATAAAGGTCTTGGTTACTTAATAATGTTGATGCTTTTTGTGTTTTCTGTTTCCTCCTGTAAAAGCAATACAGATACCTATTCTCTTCCTTTAGGTGAAGGAATTGAAACCTATGATGAAATATCAACTGATGATATAAGGGCGGTTAAATTTCTTTTTGGAACGGAATTCTATGTTTTAAATAATGGTCTTGTTTTAGGCCGAGGTAAGAACAGTGCATATAATTTGGGTCTTGGTCATAACGAATCAGTTGAAAAATATACCAGAATACCGATACCGGAAAAGATAGAGCGGATTATTGAAATCGGTGTAAATGCAACAGCGTTTGTAGCAGAAAGTGGAAATCTTTATTTTACAGGTGCTAACTTCTTAGGAAATGCCCCGTCATACTATTTTACCCCTGTAAAAGAAGAGGTTTCTGCTATATCGGGAAATATAATAGATATAAAAAACATCAATAACAAGTTTTATTTTATAACAAATGATGGCAAGCTATATTCTGCAGATGCAGAGGCATTTGTCGATAACGCGCTATTTAAAAATTTTAACGAGATAAAATTTCCTGAAAAAGTTGTTGCGATAGGTTCTGGAGTTGAGCCGTGGTTTTTGACGGAAAGCGGAATTGTTTATTCCGAGGGAGAATTTAAAACATATTATTATGAAGAAGTCTATAAAATAAACACAGACACCGTTGCCAATGATAGTACGCCCAGAGTAATTGCTGAAAATGTAAAAGAATTTAACACGGGAGAATATTCCGCTACAATCCTAACGACAGAAGGAAGGGTTTTGTGGGCAGGAATGAACGGTGAAAACGGACCTGTTGACAACGAAGAAAATAAGTCGCTTATAGAAAAGATTGATAATTCTTCATATGCAAAAACATTTATTAATGTAGATATGCCTGAAAAAATCGTCGATTTAACAGCGTTTCCTAATGGTTTGGGAGCTATTGGCGAAAGCGGTCGGCTCTATGCGTTAAATTATTTGTATTGGACATCAGACGACTATTATAATCTTGTTTCAGAAATGACATCGCCGCTTGATACAAAGGTTGTTATAGAAGATATTGAAAACGTCGAAGAGATTGAATTCATCGACCACAACTATTTTGATTCGGAATATAAGTATGCCGTAAAATATAGAAATAAGGGATGGGTATTCAAAAAGCCGTAGCAATAAAACCTATTTCATTAAGCAAAAGATTAAAGAATACGAAGCTCTTTTAGCGGCTCAGTAAAATATAAATCGACATAATTCTACTTTACAATATCCCCCATACAAAGCAAAAAGGCAAACTCGGCAGAGTTTGCTTTTTTGTAATATAGCGACAAATTTGGTTTTAAGGATATGTTTATTCATACGCAATTAAAGCGCGGCAAGAAAAAGAAGACCTTAAAAATTGCGGTAAGGGCAGAGATATGATAAAATTAAAGTGAAAATAAGCAGAAAAGGTGAGTCCAATGGAGAGATTTAAGATTTAACCTATCAGAAACAAACTAACTAACATACTAAAAGGGTGAAAAAGAATGAAAAAATATTAAGCTATGGTTTATTGTTTTCGATTTTGCTAAGCTTGCTTGTAGGGTGCGTTAAAGCACCTGGCGGCACCTCCTCGAATTCTGACGAAAGCGGTTATGATGAGAATAATTTAAATTTAGAATATTATAAAAAGGGAGCCGAAGAATTTTCAAAAGAGGAATCAGAGGTTATTCTTGCCCGAAATGGTACGGTTTTCTTCCTAACTTCTGACGGCGAAGTTTACGGCGCAGGAAAAAACAATAATTGGGAGCTGGGATTAGCAACTGACCGCGAGATGAAAAAAGCCGTTAAAGTTCCCATAGATGAAAAAATAGAAAAGATAGTTCCTATAAACAAACAGGTCTTTTTCTTCTCCGAATCAGGTAATATATACCAAACAGGAAAGATAGAGGGTAAAGAATTTTTTAAATACACTAACCTTAAAGAGGAATCCCCCGAAGAGCCTTATAAGGGCAAATATCCTAAACAATTAGACCTATCGGATTTTTCCGAAAGGATAGTTTCAATATCTCTTAATTCTGAGGAAGACGTTGCCCATTTGGTTGGAGAAACAGGCAAAGTATATCTTTGTTATTCCTCGGAAGAGTATAAAGAAATCAGTTTGCCTGAGAAAATCGTTAAGACCTTTGCCGCAAATAAAGAAGAATTCTTTTTATCGGACACAAACAAGCTATATAGTCTTGAGAATAAAGAAGGCGCTGTAGTTCAGTTTGTTGCAGAAAATGTTTCCGCGGTTGAAACAAATACTTTCTCTATCTATTATATTTCCTCGGGAACAGTTTATGGAAAAGGCGATGTTCATAAATGGCTCCCAAAGGAAGCAGTCTTTGATGAAGCAGAGATATTATATACAAACAAATTCAGACCTCTCAATCTTCCTGAAAAGGCAGTTTATATAACAAGATATGCTAAAGATGCGAATGATCCTTATGCTGCCGACGGAATAGCGTTTATTGGCGAAAGCGGAAAAGTTTATTCTATTCAGAAAGCAGAAAATGGAAACGGCGGATATACTTATTCAATAGAAAGCGTTTATAATATTGAAAATATAGAGAATGTAACCGCGGTTGTAGCGGCAAAAGTCAATTCGCTTTACGATTCCAAAAACAACGGAAGTAAATACGAATATGCCATTAAATACAAAAAGGAAGGCTGGAAAGTTAGATATGCCGAAGAAGCCGATGGCTTTTTAGCAGATGAAATGGTCTTCTTATATAACACTCCTGAATGGAAATGAAATAATTCTACTTTACAATATCCCCCATACAAAGCAAAAAGGCAAACTCGGCAGAGTTTGCTTTTTTGTAGGATAGCGACAAATTTGGTTTTAAGGATATGTTTATTCATACGAAATTAAAGCGCTGCAAGAAAAAGAAGAACTTAGAAATTGCGGGAAAGGCTGATATATGATAAAATTAAAGAGAAAACAAACCGAAAAGGTGATTCCAATGAGCTGTTTTGGTTTTTAGAGCAGAAACGGAATAAGGATTGAATCATAATGAAAGAGAACATAACAAAAATTTTTAAAATTGTAATAGCAAAAATAACGGAAATGAACGGGAATTCAAGACGTATCATAATTTCTGCAATCGTTTTGTTTTTTCTCTCATTAGCGGTTTTTATCCAAAATGTTTTTTATCTTAATAATGTTGCAGTTCTGACAGAAGAAAATGTTTTAGAGTTTGTAAATACTTTGCCGAATATGAGCAGGATAGAAACCCCTGAACCGTTAGATAAGTTTTTGGGCGATAAATTTATGCAGGATTCGGCAAATTTATCTCTTTTGCTCTGCGCAATAGAAGAAAATAAAAATATTGATGTTTCCTTTTCCGACTCCCGCGGGCGTTATCGAATTATGGTGTTTAGATTTGATACAGTTAAGGCTGCCGCAGAAAGGTTTATGTATTATGAAATGGCGCCGGCAAGTCCCGAAACTAAAATCCCTTGGTTAGGATTTATAAAAAGCAAACACACGGAGTTTTATAGGAACGATGATATAACGGGTTCTTATACGATTTCATGGTATTATGATAATACTTTTGTTATTATTTTATCAGAAAAAGAAGAAAGTGGGATTGAGGTTAAGTCGGAACTGATAAAACATGTTAAAAAAGACAATTCTAAAAAATAGCGGATATAAAGAAAAGGCAAACTCGGTGAGAGTTTGCCTTTTTGCTATTGTAAAACATATACTTTCATTTGTTTGGCGCCGAACCAGAGAGATTCTTTATAGGTTGGGAAGAAGCAATCGACCAAGGTGTGTCCTGCCATGAGGCTCGATCCCGTATCGGCGGCAACGGCAACGCCATAGACAAAGGAACCGTCTGACGAGGTTACATAGAGAATAGAGCCTCTTGGGATAAGGTTTAGGTTAACGGCAACGCAGCCGAGGGTCAACCACCGATGGTTAGGCGCGCTATATGCCGTTCCTCTCCCCTCATATACTGCCTTGTAGCTTGAGGGAACACCGTTTTGTATGGTTATCCCTGCGGGGAGCGCTCTGTTTGAAGCGGCAGTTCCCGGAGCGCCTACTAAGGACACCTGAGTTACGGGGTAGCTTGTTATCGCTTCGTTTATAACAGTTCTTTCTACCTCTTGTCCGTCGATAAGCTTTCGGCTTACGGTTGTTTCCTTTGTTCCGTTTTGTCCCGCGGTTAAAACGACCACCCTACCCGCCCTTTTAATAAGAGGTGTACTTCTTTGGTTTATCTGATAGGGTATGCTTTCCTTTAAAACCTCGGTAGCATAGGTTACTCTTTTAATTTCAATCTCGGCGGAATCGGTTAAATATTCCGTTGTTGAGAGGTTTATAAGGTCCTCTTCGCCTAAAGAAATGCCAGTCCTTTTTAAAACAGAAGAAACGGTTTCTCCCGTTGTAAAAACCTCGCGGGTTTCCCCGTCGGCAGAAACCTTAACCGAAAAGGCGCGTTTTATAATTATATTTTCGTTTCTTTCAGCCGAAACGGCGCGAATCTCATCATACTCAGAGAGCTGATAACCATAAAGCGAGAGAATTTTCTCGGGGTCGCGAGAGAAAGAATGAACTACCTGAACGCTGTTTTCATCGGTTATGGTTACGGTTTTAACCGAAAGAACTGTTCCTAAAATAACGAAAACAAGCGAAAATGCCAAAATAGAAAGGCTTTTTATAGAGGTTGGCAAAGCCTTGATGCGGCGGGCAAGGCCCGAAATAAAAAACCATAGCTTTTTTATGGCAGCAATAAAGCGGCTTGGAAAGACTTTTAAAAAGCTTACAACCCAAAGCCCTATGCTGTAAAAAAAGTTTTGCATATAATGTCTCCTTTGTTTTTGAATTTTGTTCTCCAACTTAAAGTTTTGACATCTAAACCAAGTATAGTTATATTTTACTCTTTGTCAACCGAAATTATGAAAATTTGTAAACTTTTACAAAAAATAAATCACCATAGACTCATTTTGAATCTATGGCGATTTTTATTTTTTAAAACCTATTAAAGAGCCTCAACGATAGCCTTTGTATCTCTTGCGATAACGAGCTCTTCGTTTGTCATAATAACCTCAACTACAACCTTTGAATCGGGAGTAGAGATCGTTCCGTCTTTTCCTCTTATGAGCTCGTCGTTCTTATCATAATCGAGCTTAACTCCGAGATAAGAAAGTCCGTCGCATATTTCTTTTCTTAAGGGATAAACGTTTTCGCCCAAGCCGCCTGTAAATACGATAGCGTCAACACCGTCAAGCGCTGCGGCAAAGGAGCCGATAAGCTTCTTTATCTGATAGCGTTGCATCTTCTGAGCTAAAGCAGCTCTTTCGTTTCCTTCTTTAGCTGCCTTTGTTACATCGCGGTCGTCAGACGATACGCCCGAAATTCCGAAAACACCGCTCTTTTTATTCAAAAGGTCGCTCATCTGAGAAGCCGAAAGATTTTCTTTCTCAGCTATAAAGGTTACAACAGAGGGGTCTAAAGAGCCGCTGCGGGTTCCCATCATACAACCGTCTAAGGGAGTAAGTCCCATTGTTGTATCTATAACCTTTCCGCCCTTGATAGCGGCAAGAGAGGAGCCGTTTCCAAGGTGGCAGGTAATAATCTTTAAGTCTTCAATATTTTTGCCTAAGCGCTTTGCCAATTCTCCGCTAACGAAGCGATGGCTTGTTCCGTGGAAACCATAGCGGCGGATCTGATATTTTTCATAATATTCATAAGGAACGGCAAACATATATGCCTCGGGGGGCATTGTTGAATGGAAAGCGGTATCGAAAACAACAACCTGAGGAACATCTTTTCCGAGCGCCTCGATGCAGGCGCGGATTCCCATTCCGTGAGCCTTGTTATGAAGCGGAGCTAAGGCGGCAAGGTCCTCGATGTCGGAAAGCACCTTATCGTTTACAAGGCAGGATTCCTTAAATATAGCGCCGCCCTGAACTATTCTATGACCAACTGCGGAAATTTCCTTTAAATCATCTATAACCTTGCATTCGCCCGAGGTTATAGCCTCTTCGATAACTTTAAATGCAACGGTATGGTTAGGCATAGAAACTTCCCTTTCTGCCTTTCTTCCATCAGCTGTTTTGATGCTGAAAAGACCGTCGATTCCGATTCTTTCGCAGTTTCCTTTTGCTAAAACTTCTTCGTTTTCCATATCAATAAGCTGATATTTCATTGAAGAGCTTCCGGCATTGATAACTAAAATTTTCATTTTTATTCCTCCTTAAGGCTATTGTAAAATAATTTAACTTATATTAAAATAAAATCATACACAAATAATAATAGTATATTTTACCTTGGTTTGCAAGAGTTTTTTGAAGATGGAGGAAAAGAATGGTAGGCGGAATTGTTGCGGAATACAACCCCTTTCACAACGGGCATCTTTATCATATAGAAAAAACAAAAGAGCGTTGCGACAAGGTTATTGTTGCTTTAAGCGGAGATGTTTGCCAGCGGGGTGAGTTTGCCGCGATATCGAAATACAGCCGCGCCAAAGCCGCCGTTTTAGCGGGGGCGGATTTAGTTATAGAAATTCCCGCAGTTTCGGTTTTATCGGGCGCTCAGAATTTCTCAAAAGCGGCGGTTTGCCTTTTAGAAACTTTAGGTGCTGATATATTGAGCTTCGGAAGCGAAAAGGGAGATAAAGAATATTTAAAGGAAGCTTTAGATAGGTTATCAAAAGCCGAAGATAACGGCGAAATTGCAAAAGCGCAAAAAAGCGGAAAAAGCTATCCTCGGATAATCGGCGAGATAATAGGAGAAATAGGCCCTAATGATACCTTAGCGCTCGAATATCTTAAAGCGAAAAAGGATTCAACCGATTTTATAGCTATTAAAAGAGAAGCGGTAGAGCACGACGATAAAAAACGGTCTGGCGCGTTTGCGAGCGCATCATATATAAGAGAAAAAGGCATAAAGGTATCGGAAGAGCTGATTCCTAATTTTGCTTTTGATCTTTTTAAAAACGAGCCTGAATTTAACAAAGCTTTATGCGAAGAGGTTATGCTTTCCCATTTAAAAAGGCTTTCTGTTTCAGAAATAGAGGACTGCCCTGCTGTTTCAGAGGGGCTTGAAAACCGAATTTACGAGGCGCTGAGAAAGACCGAAAGCATAGAAGAAGCATTAAATCTTATAAAAACCAAAAGATATACCCATGCCAGACTGCGCAGAATATTAATGTGTCTTTATTTGGGAATAAAAAAAGAAGATATCATAGAGCTTCCCTATATCCGCGTTTTGGCTTTAAACGAAAAGGGCGCAGAAATTTTAAAACGGGCGAAAAAAAGCTCGTCTATTCCGATAGTAACCTCGCTTTCAGAGGCAAAAAAAATAAGTTCTATAGCCGAAAAAGAAGCGTTTGCAACAGATATGCGCCGTTTTTTCTGCGGAGAAAGAGGTAATTTCGGCGAGGACTTCAGATACAGCCCTAAAATTTTAACAGATTTTAAAAAATCGAATAAAATAAAATAAGCTTAAAAATTCTCCGAGAAATCCGAATGAAATCGGAAAAGCTGCCAAAACTATCATTGAACCGAAAAAACGGTTTAAAAATGATAAACGGAGAGGATAATAAATGACGGTTAAACGCGGAGAGCTTTATTTTGCTGATTTAAGTCCTGTTATTGGCTCGGAGCAAGGCGGAATTAGACCTGTTTTGATTGTTCAGAACGATGTAGGCAATCGCCATAGCCCAACCGTTATTGCGGCGGCGATAACAAGCCAACAAGGAAAAGCAAAGCTTCCGACTCATATTGAACTCGATTCGCCCGAAAGCGGGCTTATAAAAGATTCTATTGTTTTATTAGAACAAATAAGAACGATTGATAAAAAAAGACTTAAAGAAAAAATGGGCTATCTTACCGAAAGTCAGATGAGAAAGATAGATAGAGCCTTATTAGTTAGCTTCGGTCTCGGCACAGCTACATAAGCCGAGAAAAAAACCCGCAGAAGAATTTTCTTCTGCGGATTTATTTTTAAAGTCTTCTTAATAAAATAGGAACATATTTTTCTCTGAAAGAAGAGAAGGTTCCCTTTTCGAGCTCTTCTCTGATTCTTTCCATTAAGGTATTATAGAAATACATATTATGTGAAACCAAAAGGCGCATACCGAGCATTTCGCCGCTTTTTAAAAGGTGGCGGATATAGCCGCGGGAATATTTCTGACAGGCAAGACAGCCGCAGCCCTCTTCGATAGGTCTTTCATCGGTTTTATATTTTTCGTTGTTAAGGTTTCTTGTTCCTTCCCATGTAAAAAGGTAGCCATGACGGGCATTTCGCGAGGGCATAACGCAGTCGAAAAGGTCAACCCCTCTGTAAACCCCCTCGATTATATTAACGGGCGTTCCTACACCCATTAAATATCTTATTTTATCGACAGGCATTATCGGCTCTACCGCCTCAATGGTTTTATACATTTCTTCGGCAGGCTCGCCGACAGCAAGACCGCCTATAGCATAGCCGTCAAGGTCGAGCTTTACTATCTCTTCCATATTACTTTTTCTGATATCCTCAAAGGTACAGCCCTGATTTATGCCGAAAAGGAGCTGGTGTGGGTTTAAGGTGTCGTGTAAAGAATTAAGGCGCGTCATTTCTTCTTTACATCTTTTAAGCCAACGAACAGTTCTTGCGGCAGACATTTTGGAATATTCATATTCGGCAGGCATACCAACGCATTCGTCGAAAGCCATAGCAATAGTTGAAGCGAGGTTGGATTGCACCTGCATACTTTCTTCAGGTCCCATAAAAATCTTTCTTCCGTCGAGATAGGAAGCAAAGGTTACCCCCTCTTCGCTTATTGTTCGGGTTTGGGAGAGGGAGAAAACCTGAAATCCGCCCGAATCGGTTAAAACGGGCAAGGGAAAATTCATCATCTTGCGAATTCCGCCAAGCTCTCTGACTACCTTATCGCCGGGGCGCAGATGCAGATGATAGGTGTTGCAAAGCCCTATCTGACAATGCTCTCTTATAAGGTCATCTCCCGAAAGGCCGCCCTTTATAGCGCCCTGAGTTGCAACATTCATAAAGGCGGGGGTTTTAATAGTACCGTGTACCGTTTTAAATTCTCCGAGCCTTGCATTTCCCTCTTTTTTTAATAACTTAAACATATCTTATCTTCCTTTTTCCTTTTTGCCTTCCCCCTCGGGGGAAGGTGTCAGCGTAAGCTGACGGATGAGGGGAACCCCTCTTCAATGTTGATTTTGAATTACAAAATCAACGTTGCGCCATCGAAGTTTACAGGATATGTGACGATTGGGAAGTTCTTTTACAGATTGGTAATATTACCATATTCCCTTTTCATGGCATCAATTGATATAACCCATTGTTTTCCGAACTTGCAAACATCAACCCCGTTTATGAGCTTGCCATAAGAAATTGCTTTGCGGAGTGTGCTTTCATTAAGTCCCCACAGCTGAGTAGCATCAGAGAAAGCAATCAAGCCGTCAAATGGAGTTTCTATCGCTATACCATTTTCCCATAACTCATCACAGGACAAATCAAGTTCATCATTCCAAACAATGCCATACCCGCCAACATCAACATATACACTGCCGAAATCATTGTTGTTTTCAAGCGATTTAAAGGCAGGTATTTTTTTAAACAGAGGTTTTACATCATAAATTTTAGTAACACCTTCGGAAAATTGAACGCTCAATTTATATTCGGGCAACGGAGATACATTTTTAATTTTATGAAACATATAAATCCCCCTTATTCTAACGGTGGCAATTTCTTAAATTCTTGTGTCTCCCAAATTGTTTTAAGGTCTTCTCTATGAATTGAAATCCATTCCCGCACCATGCTCATAGCCTTTTGCGGCAAGTGTCCTTCGATAACATTATCTGTCATAAAGTCGATAGCTGCAACATCGTCATTGTATATAGCGTGAATATGCGGCGGATTGTGTTCACTTTGCAAAAAGTACATTCTGATAACAATTCCGTAAAAACGCGATAAAACAGGCATATAATCAACTCCTTATTTCTTCATTACTATTATATCACGATACCGTGATACTGTCAATAGTATATACATAATATATTATTATATACCGTCGGCTTTAGTCGACACCGTACCTCTTCACTATTACCTCTTACTTTTTACCCGCTCATCCTTTATAGGATGAGCATCGCGTCTCCAAAGCTGAAAAATCTGTATTTTTCCTCAACTGCTATTTTATAGCAGTTCATTGTATTTTCTCTGCCCAAAAGCGCGCTTACCAACATAATAAGGGTGCTTTCGGGGAGATGGAAGTTTGTTATAAGTCCGTCGATAACCTTAAATTTATAAGGGGGATATATAAAAATATCGGTGCTACCCTCTTTTTTAATAAGCTCTTTAGTTTCAGAAAAAGCAGACTCAAGGGTACGAAGACTTGTCGTTCCAACGGATATTACCCTGCCGCCCGCGGCCTTTGTTCTTTTTATAAGCTCGGCGGTTTCATCGGGAACATAAAAGCTTTCGGTATGCATTTTATGGTCGGTTATAATATCCTCTTTAACGGGTCTGAATGTTCCAAGCCCCACATGCAAGGTAACATAGGCTATATTTATGCCCTTTTCTTTAAGCTCCTCAATCATTTCGTTTGTAAAATGAAGTCCCGCTGTAGGCGCGGCGGCAGAGCCGTTTTCTTTGGCATAAACCGTTTGATAGCGGTTTTTATCCTTTAGCTTTTCTGTTATATAAGGCGGAAGCGGCATATTTCCTATTTTATCGAGAATTTCGTAGAAATTTCCCTCAAAATAGAATTTCAAAATTCTGTTTCCGTCTTCTAAAACCTCTAAAACCTCTCCTTTTAAATACTCACCGATAGAGAATTCGGCGCCCTTTTTAAGCTTTTTGCCCGGTTTTACAATAGCCTCCCAACAGTCGGCGTTTTTCTGCTTCAAAAGTAGAATTTCTCCGCCCGTTTCGCGCCCTTTTATATCGCAATAAAGCCTTGCGGGGATAACCTTTGAGTTATTCATAACAAGAAGGTCGCCCTTTTTCAAAAAATCAAAAAGCCTATAAAACTGAGAATGGCAAACAAAGCCTTTTTCCCTATCGGCAACCAAAAGTCTTGAATGGTTTCTCGGCTCTATGGGGGTTTGGGCTATTAAATCTTCAGGTAAGTCGTAATAAAAATCGGATTTTCTAAGCATCTGCTTCTCCTAATGGGTAAGATAAAAAAGTTTTTTTAATTATAAATCATTCAGCTAAAAAAGGCAACAGATTTCTGACTTTTCTATCATACACTAACCATAAGGAGGATAAGATATGAGGAAAATAATTTCTTTTTTATGCGCTTTGTCGATAGTTTTTATAGCTCCCGAGGTTTCGGCTTCTATAGAGCCGAACATCAGTGCCGCGGCGGTAGCTCTGATAAATGCAGAAACGGGCGAGGTTTTATACGGGGAAAATGAAACCGAAAAGCTTCCGATGGCGAGTACAACTAAAATTATGACCGCTCTTTTGAGCATAGAGGCGGGAAATCTCGATGAAAAGTTTACAGTTGATTCTAATGCCATTCGCGTTGAGGGAACATCTATGGGACTTAAAGAGGGAGATAAGGTTACCCTTTATGAGCTTTGTGTCGGAATGCTTTTATCGTCGGGAAACGACGCGGCAAATGCGGCGGCGGTGCGCGTTGGAGGTAGTATAGAAGCATTTGTAGAAATGATGAATGAAAAAGCGGAAAAGCTATCCTTAACATCAACAAATTTTGAAACAGTTTCAGGGCTTGACTCGAAAGGGCACGGCTCTTCGGCGCTCGATATGGCGCGCCTTGGCGCTAAAGCCTTGGAAAACGAGGTTTTTAAAAGTATTTGCTCTAGCAAAAGCGTTAAGGTTTGCTTCGGTCAGCCCGAAATCCAAAGAACGTTATATAATCATAACAAGCTTCTTACATTAGATGAAGATATAATAGGTGTTAAAACGGGTTACACTAAAAAGGCAGGACGCTGTTTGGTTTCGGCAAAAGAGGTAGACGGCATAACCTTAGTTGCGGTAACCTTAAACGCGAGTGATGATTGGAATGCCCATATAAAGCTTTTTGATTACGGTTTTTCTAAAGTTCAAACTAAAACTTCGGCTAAGGAAAGCTTTTCAGTTTCGGTTGTCGGCGGAGAAAAAGACAAGATAGCCTTAATCTCTTCTTCCGCAGAAATTTCATATATAGGAGATATAACCGAAAAGATTTTTCTGCCGCAGTTTGCTTATGCGCCGATAAATGAGGGGGATAAAATAGGAGAAAAGCGCTTTTATTCGGGCGGAAAGGAGATTTCCTCGGCGCCTATTTTTGCCGCTGAGAGCATAGCATTATTCGAAAAAGAGGGGATAATCCAAAAAATAAAGCGTTTTTTTGCCTCTTTTTTTGGATAAAATCAGTTTTTAAGGCTCTCCTTTTGCAATTTTATCTTGACAGATAAGCACTTTGTGATATATAATATATCCTCGTAGGATTGTGTGGCAATCTATGAATCTTGATATATAAGGAGGGCTGATTCATGTTAAGAACTTATCAACCGAAAAAGCTCCAGAGAAAAAAGGAGCATGGCTTCAGAAAAAGAATGGCTACCAAAAACGGCAGAAAAGTTTTGGCTCGCAGAAGAGCAAAGGGCAGAAAGGTTTTAACCTACTGATAAAAAGCGGCCACATTTATTGTGGTCCTTCTTTTTTAGAGGTGTTTTTTTGGAGATTATTAAACAGAACCGCGATTTCTTAAGAATTTTCGGAAAAGGAAAATGCGCGCCGACCAAGTCGGTAGTAGTTTATGCTTGTCGTTCCAGAGCGGAGGGTAAGTATGCTGTTGTTGCGGGCAAAAAGGTCGGAGGCGCAGTTCAGAGAAACCGCGCTAAAAGACTTCTTCGCGCCGCGTTTTATGAAATCTCCAAAGAAAACTCTTTAAAAAGGCGAACGGATTTTATCTTTGTTGCCCGAAGCCGAACCCCGCAGCAGAAAATGGCAGAGGTTAAATCGGATATGGAGCAAGGTCTTAAAAAGCTCGGTATGATATGAAAAGAATTCTACTGAAGCTTATTTTGTTTTATAAAAAGAATATTTCTCCTAATAAGCCTGTCTGCTGCCGCTTTTATCCCACTTGTTCGTCCTATGCCTATGAGGCAATAAATCGTTTCGGAGCCGTTAAAGGCTCATATCTTTCGCTTAAAAGATTGCTCCGATGCCACCCGCTTTGTAAAGGCGGGTATGACCCCGTGCCCGAAAGGCTCGGGAAGAAAGGAAAATAAATTATGTCGGGAATTTTCGAAATCTTTGCGATCCCGTTTGGTTGGATCATGTGGGCTTGCTATAGCTTAATAAAGAACTATGGTATAGCGTTAATTCTTTTTACGATTATAACCAAGGCAGTTTTGTTGCCGTTATCGATAAAGCAGCAGAAATCCTCTGCGAAAATGGCATATTTCCGTCCGAAAATGGAAGCTATTCAGAAGAGATATGCAAACAACAGAGAAAAGCAAAGCGCAGAGCTTCAGAAGCTCTATGAAGAAGAGGGATATAATCCTACAGCGGGATGTCTTCCCATGCTTATAACCTTCCCTGTTCTTTTCGGTGTTGTAGGCGTTGTATATTATCCGCTAAAGCACATTCTCCGTTTTGCTGCTGATACAATAACAACAATTGCCGCTATGGCGGATCAGTTTGTTGCAGAGGGCTCGAAGCTTGCTACCTATCCCGAGCTTAAAATCCTCTCTGTAGCGCATAACCCCGAGTTTCAGGCTCAGGTTGGTGCATACGATCCCGCGGCTTTAGAAGCATTAATAAACTTTGATAATAATTTCTTAGGAATAGATTTTTCCGCCTTGCCGTCTTATACAAGCTGGCTTATTTTAGTTCCGATACTTGCCGCAGCTGCAGGATTTTTAAGCAGCTTTATTTCAATGCGCGCAATGCGAACAGGCGATGATAATGCCGCAGCCGCAGGAACAAGCAAGGTTATGATGCTTGTAATGCCGTTAATTACATTCTTCTTCGCTATGGGCCTTCCCTGCGGAATCGGATTTTATTGGATTATCTCCAATTTAGTTGGTATGCTTCAGTCGCTTATTTTGTCGAAATTCTATAATCCTAAAAAATTAGCAGAGCAGTATGCCCGCGAGCAGGAAGAGCTAAAGGCAAAGAAGAAGGCCAAAAAGGCAGCAGAGGCAGAGATGCGCAAAAAAATAATTGAAGCGAGAAACAACCCTGCTCCCGAGGAGGAGCTTTCTCCCGAAGAGGCTGAAGCGAAAAAGAAAGAACTTGCGGAGGCTCGAGAGAAATTGAGAGCTGCCCGAATGAGAGATGCTGAAAAATACGGTGAGGTTTTTGTGGACGTTACCGATGATGATTTGAAATAATTTGGAGGAAGAAAAATGAGAGAAGCTTTTGCAACCGCAAAAACCTACGAAGAAGCTATTGAAAAAGCTTGCGAAGAGCTTGGTCTACCCAGAGAATCTGTAGAGGTAGAGATTTTAGAATACGGCAAAAAGGGATTATTTTCCCGCTCAAACTATAAGGTTCGCGCTTATGTAGAAGAGCCCGAATATGAAACCAAAAAAGAGGAGCCTGCAAAAAAGGCGAAAAAAGAAACCAAACCTGCAGAAAAAGCAGAGGTTAAAGAGGCAAAAGAAGAAAATCCCGACGAGGAGATAACCCCCGAAGAGAATATAAAAACAAGAATTGATGCGGCTATTTCCTATGTTGAGTCGATAATCAAAGAGTTAGGTCTTCAGAGCGCGGTGGTTTCTTATAAATATACCCGTAACGGACTTAAAATTTCTGTCGACGGCGATGATGTCGGCGTAATTATCGGCAAAAGAGGAGAGTCCTTAGATGCTTTGCAGACATTGACCTCTTTGGCTGTTAATAAAAAGGAAGACGATTACTTAAAGGTTTCCATAAACAGCGGAGACTATAGAGAGAAAAGAAAGAAAACCTTAGAAGAACTCGCTTTAAAGGTTGCAAAAACCGTTGCTGAAACGGGCAGAAAGCATACCTTTGAGCCTATGAGCGCTTATGAGAGAAGAATAATCCATTCTGCAGTGTCGACAGTTGAGGGAGTTTCCTCTAAATCCTTCGGCGAAGAGCCCGAAAGAAAGGTTGTTATCCTTTCTGACAATCCCCGCCCCTCTCGCGGCTCAGATTATCGTCGCTCTCGCAGCGGCGGCCGCAGAGATAATAAGCCGAGAGAAGAAAGACCCGTTGGCGGAACTAACCATTCTGACGACAGCGCTTATTTCTCCTTGCTCGACGAATTGCAATAAAAACAAAGGCGGTCAAATGACCGCCTTTTCTTTACTTTTCGGGAGTTATTTTAAGGGTAATAAAGGTTTCGCCGTTTTCAGAAGAGGAAAGGGACTGTATAAGAGCGAAGGATTCTTTTCCGCCGATACGGATAACAGCGCTGTCGCCCTCTTTAGGAGAGAAAAGAAAATTTGTTGATGGCTCTATAAAGAGGCGGTCGAGCTTGGCGGCGGAATGAACGGCGCAAATAAAGAAAAGGCTCGAAAACAGAGCCAAAAGCGTTAGAAAATAAACGAGATAAAACATAATGTCCCCTCCTGCTCTTTTTATCATTATATGCAGAAATTTTATTATTGATAAAACCTCTCGGATATGATATACTAACCTCACGGCGCGGAGAAAACCATAAACTAAAAGTAAAAATCGCGCCGAAATCAACAGATAGTATAATAGAAATGTGTCTGTAGCTCAGTTGGATAGAGCGTCAGACTCCGACTCTGAAGGTCGCAGGTTCGACTCCTGTCAGGCACACCAAAAATCAGCACCCCTAAAATAGGGGTGCTGATTTTTGCCTTCTGACAGGAGGAGAAACGAACTCCAATCGCCGCAACCGAAAGGTTGGGGGCGATTGGGAGAAGGCTCCGGTGGAGCCTTCGATAGCCTGAGAAAAGACTCCTGTTAAAACATCATCGTTCGAAAAAGCTATGACGAAAGCGCTTTTGTCTTCTTATAAAACATCTTGCAAACCGAGGTTGCTTATTGTATTATTATATTAGTTTGACAGTAGCAATAAAAATCTTTTAAAAGAGGATTTTATGGAGATAATAACATATGTTTAATCTTATTTGCTATCCGAAAACTTATTTCAAGCATTACGGCGGTACTTTTAATAAAAAGAAAAACGGAGGTTTGTTATGAAACTGAACACCAAGCGCACAGTACTTATAGGATTTGCGTTTATGTCGATCCTCTGCTTCTGGCAGTTTTATGATCAGGTTATCCCCTATGTTTTAGAGAATGTTTTCGGAATAGGAACCTTTGCGGCAAACGCGATAATGTCTATCGATAATGTTCTCGCGATTTTTATGCTCCCCTTGTTCGGGGCTATTTCCGATAAAACTCGGTCCCCACTCGGTAAGCGCACACCCTATATCCTTTTCGGAACGATAGCGGCGGTTATTATTATGGTAATAATGGCTTATATGCAGGAAACGAAAAATATTTGGGGCTTTCTTGTTGCCCTCTTTTTAATACTTTTCACAATGGCGGTTTACAGAACACCCGCCGTTGCCTATATGCCCGATGTTACCGAAAAGCCGCTTAGAAGCAAGGCGAATGCTATTATAAACTTAGTTGGCTACATTGGCGGAATTTTCGCAATGGGCGTTATGATGCTTCTTTTAAAAAGCGAGAAAAATGCCGACGGCAGCTCGGTTTACAGCGAAAATCAATCCTTCATTCCCGTTTATTTAATTATTGCGGCATTTATGCTGATATCTGTTCTTATAATGGTATTTACCGTTCGGGAAAACAAGGTTTTAGCTGAAACGAATATCCACGATGAAGAAGAAAAAACAGGATCGGGAAAGCTTCCCCGCCCCGTTTTTAAAAGTTTGGTATTTATTCTTCTATCGGTATTTTTATGGTTTATGGCATATAATGCCGTTACAACTGCTTTTTCCAGATATTGTGTTAATATATGGGGCGCAGATTTAAGCGTTTCCTCGGGTTATTTAATGGTTGCAACTATTGCGGCTATCATCTCCTTTGTTCCATTAGGCTTTGTTTCGGGAAAGCTTGGCAGAAAGAAAACTATCCTTTTGGGTGTTGCCTTAATGACGGCTTGTTATCTTTCGGCTGTATTTATTAAAGCTCAAACACCTGTAATGTATCTCCTTTTCGGACTTGTTGGCATAGGCTGGGCGGCAATAAATGTTAACTCCTTCCCGATGGTTGTTGAAATGAGCAGCGGCGCAGATGTCGGAAAATATACGGGTATTTATTATGCCTTTTCTATGGCGGCGCAGATAACGACACCTCTCCTTTCAGGTCTGCTTATTGATAAATTGGGATTCGGATATAATATTCTCTTCCCTTATGCAGTTGTTTTCTCAACCCTTGCCTTTATAACGATGCTGTTTGTTCGCCATGGTGATTCAAAACCCTCGGCAGAAAAAGCGGCGCTCGAAAACCTCGGGGGAGTCGAATGATAACGATTTTAGTTTTAATATATCTCTTTTTGATATTCCCCTCTCTTCGCCGACACAGCGACAGAGCGCTTCTCGGCGGAATGAGAATAGCTCATCGCGGATACCACAGCATGAAAGCTAGCTGCCCTGAAAATTCATTAAACGCATTTTCTGAGGCAATAGAAAAGGGCTATCCTGTTGAAAACGATATTCATATAACCGCTGACGGCGAGGTTGTTGTTTTCCACGATGATACGCTTCTCAGAATGTGCGGTGAGGATAAAATAATAGAAGAGCTGACCTTAAAAGAAATAAAAGAATATACCTTAAAGGACAGCGACCAAAAGATACCTACTCTTAAAGAATGTCTGGACTTAGTAGACGGAAAGGTGCCGCTGCTTATCGAATTTAAAGCTTTTAGCTTTGAAAATGCGAAAAGACTGTGTTTGGCGGCAGATAAAATATTATCGGAATATAAGGGCAAGTATTTTATACAGTCTTTCTATCCCCCTGTTCTTCGGTGGTATAAAAAGAACCGCCCCGAAATTCTTCGCGGACAGCTATCTCAGAAAACGGGCGATGGCTCTGTTTCTCAAATTCTTTTAGGGCATATGATATTTAATTTTTTGGCGCGTCCCGATTTTGTTTCCTATAACCATAAAGACGCGCGCTTTTTCCCGCGCCGTATAAATACCTTGCTTGGCGCTCTTCCCGTTTGCTGGACTTTGGAAACAAAGGAAGACTACCAAAAAAGCAAAAAATATTTTAAGGCATTTATATTTGAAAAATTTGAGGCATAAAAAATATCCTGAAAAGCATAGCTTTTCGGGATATTTTTATCTTCTTTTCAAAAAGGATAAAACCCTTAAAAATACACCGCGCATTTTTTTAGGACTGTAAATAGAGAAAACGATGAGAGTTCCGACCGTAGCAAAAACAGCGGCGACAACAGCCCATAGCACCCATGAGAAATAATTATCGGGGTTAACATTGAAAAGCTTTCCGAAGCTTAAAATTAAAGCGACAGATGTTAAAACAGTAACCGTCATACTTATCATAGAATTTCTTTTCGGCAGCCCCGTTACATATTTCGGAATAAAGAAGCAAAGGTCGATGCAGCGGTAAAGATTGGAAAGACAAGAAGCTATTATAATTCCCTCTAAACCCCATATTGGCGCGAGAGCAAATCCGCCGACCACCATTATAACTCCTTGTATAATTGTTTGAATTTTTGTTTCTTTGTATAATCCTGCCGAGTTTACAAGCATAGATTGCGGCGTTTTTATATTGTAAAGAATACCGCTTAAAACGAATAAAAATCCGAACAGAGGAACATCATAGGTAGCATCGTTAACTCCCGCGGTATAAATCTTTATAAAGGATATCAGCATCATACCCGTTATCGAATAGATAACCGAAATTAAAATATGATAGGTATATTCGAAATCGGAGAATGATTTTTGCAGCGTTTCTTTCTCGCCCTTTGCGATAACCTCTCCGAAAGCGGCGGCAAGACCGCTTTGGAATATGCTTAAAATTCCGTTAATTCCGTTGATAACCATATAAAAAACAGTATAAACGCTGACAAGCTCTAAAGAGCAGCAGGCTGTTGCAATAACAACGGGTGCGCCAACTTGAATTGTTCCGAGAATCTGAAGAATTAAAGCGTCCCACCGCTTGGATAAAGCCGCGTTATTAGGCTTAGCATAGTAATCAACATTTTTATAGTTTCTTTTTACATATATCATTAAAATTGCGCTTCGAACAAAAACGCTTGATAAAGCAACCGTTCTAACCAAAACGATATTTGCGCCGAAATGGGAAAGAACTGCTATAACGGCGGTATTGATAACAACGGCGGCTATTGTTGCAAGGGAGAGAATATATGTTCTTTGGTCGGCAGATAGAAGAACGCGGTATCTCGACATTGTTAAAAATTCCAAAGCTCCCGATGCGCCGATAGCTAAAACCAATAAACCTACCATAAAGGGATCTAAAGCATCTGCCTTTACAAAAAACGGATAAATCAGCGCCATAACCGCAGTTAGAGAGAAGAACATAGCTCCCGCAATGTTATAAAAGCGGCGGGAAGCTGAAACGATAGAGCTGATAGCGGCGTTATCTTCTTCGGCTAATGGCTTATAAAGGGCATAAGCTGCGGCACTTGCAAGTCCCGCTTCAACTAAATTGAAATAGCTTATAAACTGCGTAACCGAGGTTACCAGCCCGTTTATCTCAGAGCCGTAATAACTTAGCATAATGCGCGGGGTTATAAAGCCCGCAATCATAACAACTATCTGATACAGCGCTGTCGTTATTGAGTTTTTAAAGAATTTTTCAGTTCTGCTCATTTAAAAACGACCTCGTTTTTTCTTTCCTCGTTTTCTAAAAAAACAGTATAGCACAACCGCTGTAAACTGTCAATTTTTGCGGTAGCGTTATTCTGTGTGAATAAATCGTGAAAAATAGTATATTTGCTTTGACAATACCGCAAAAAAATAGTATAATCAAAGGGAATATCTTTATTTAAAAATCAAGGAGGATTAAACAGGATATGATCGAGGTTCAATCCTTATCAAAACGCTATGGAAGCAACAAAGCTGTGGATAATATCAGCTTCACCGTTAACGACGGCGAGATACTCGGATTTTTAGGTCCGAACGGCGCCGGCAAAACAACAACAATGAATATTTTAACAGGATATCTTTCCTCTTCTTCGGGAAATGCCAAGATAAACGGAATAGATGTTTTGGAAGATCCGATAAGAGCAAAAAAAGAAATCGGCTATCTTCCTGAGCAGCCACCGTTATACCCCGATATGACGGTTAAGGAATATTTAAGCTTTATTTATGATTTAAAGAAATGCACTCTCCCTAAAGATAGCCATTTAGCGGAGATTTGCAGTCTTGTTAAAATCGAGAATGTTTATACCCGTCTTATAAAAAACCTATCCAAAGGATATAAGCAGCGCGTAGGCTTGGCTCAGGCGCTTGTTGGCAACCCGAGGGTTTTGATTTTAGACGAGCCTACTGTGGGACTTGATCCTAAGCAGATTATTGAAATAAGAACACTTATTAAAAGCTTGGGTAAAAACCATACAGTTATTCTCTCTTCTCATATTTTGCCTGAGGTTTCAGCAGTTTGCGACAGAATTGTTGTTATAAATAAGGGTAAATTAGTTGCAGACGGTAACCCCGAAGAGCTTTCTAAGACTTTAAGCGCCGACCACCGATTAACCGTTAGAATTGAGGGCAACGAGAGAAACATATACAGCCTTTTAACCTCAATTCCGAATGTTAATGCAGTTCGTTGTTTAGGTGAAAAGGAAGCGGGAGCCTTCGATTTTACTGTTGAGGCAGACGAGGGAAAGGATATTCGCCGTGAGCTTTTCAAAAGACTTTCCGAGCGAGGAATGCCGCTTTTATATTCAAAAAGTATGGAAATGTCGCTTGAGGATATATTCTTAAATCTTACAGGGGAGGGACAAGCAGAATGATAGCTATTATAAAAAGAGAGTTAAAAGCCTATTTTTCCGCTCCTACGGGCTATATCTTTCTTGCAGGATTTTTTATCTTTTCGGGAGTTTTCCTTTATCTTTGCAACTTAATATATGCAACAGCGGATATGTCGGAGCTTTATTCCCTGCTTTTTACCCTTTCGCTGCTTTTGTTGCCGCTTTTAACAATGCGGCTTATGTCGGAAGAGAAAAAGCAGAAGACAGATCAGCTTCTTTTAACCTCCCCCGTTTCCTTATCGGGGCTTGTTTTCGGTAAATTCCTTGCTGCATTCTTAATGTATATGATAGGTCTTTCGATAACCCTTATCTATGCGTTAGTTTTAGCGGTTTATACCTCTCCCGGTTGGGCAATGGTATTCGGAAACTATATAGGCCTTGCCTTTGTCGGCGGAGCTATAATCGCGATAGGCTTATTTATTTCTTCATTAACCGAAAGTCAGGTTGTTGCCGCAATTGGAACATATGCGGCGGTTATCCTTGTTTTAATGATAGACCTTTTTGCGGCATATATTCCTATAGATTTTTTAAGCACAGCCTTAATGTCGCTCTCCTTTTTCAATCGTTACAGCGAGTTTACCTTAGGTCTTTTCAATTTAGAGCATATGATATTCTTCTTTAGCGTATATGCAGTTTTTATATTCCTTACTGTCCGTATTCTGGACAAAAAACGCTGGAACTAAGGAGGGTATAGATATGAAAAACGATACATCGCGCCGCGCTGAAAGACTTCGCAAACTCAAAGTAGGCGGTATGGCAAGACTTATAACAATCGCAGTTGTTGCTATCATCATTCTTTTGAATGTGGTTGCGGCTATGATTTTTGAAGTTTATCCTATTAAGCTCGATATGACAGGAACAGGATTTTACGGACTTTCAGAAGCAACCGAGGAATTCTTAAAATCGGTTGACAGCGAGATAGAAATAACCCTTTTATCTGATAAGGAAACCTTCTCGGCAAACGGCAGTTATTATAATCAGGTTGTAGAATGTATGGAGCTTTATGCCGATAGAAACCCTTTAATAAAAATAAACTATGTTGACCTTGTAGAAAATCCTGCTTTTACCTCAAATTATCCCGACAGAGATCTTCAGGGCGGAATGATTTTGGTTGAAAGCAAAAAAACGGGACGAAACATAGCGTTAGATGATACCGATTATTTCAATATGGAGCTTGATAACACAAGCTATTCATATACAATAACCTCTGCAAAAACCGAAGAGGCTTTAACCAGCGCAATCATCAATACTACCGATGAAGATCCCAAGGTTATAGGCGTTTTATCGGGACACGGCGAGGGAGATGTTTCAGGTCTTTGCGACCTTCTGGATAAAAACGGTTATACAATCGAAAAAAATGTAACCCTTTATTCGGGAGAATTAGCGGGGGATTATGACGGTCTTATTATTGCAACCCCAACTAACGATTATACCGATGAAGAGCTTGTTATATTGGAAGACTATATGGAAAACGATGGAGCTTACGGCAAAAACATTTTCTATTTTGCTTCTCCCGAGCAGGCTACAACCCCTAACCTTGCTGCCTATTTAGCAGAATGGGGCATCGGCTTTTACGACGGAACAGCATATGAGACAGATTCTGATAAGCTTCTTAGCGTTTATCCCTATATTTCAAAGCTTTCTTATGCAGATACCAGCTTTACCGAAGGCTTGGAAAGCTCTTCGGTTGCCTTAACTGCTCCTTTTTCCAAGCCTATTAAGGTGCTTTATGAAACCGATGGCGATTTTCAAACTCAAACGCTGGCAGGCTTTACCTCTACAGCTGTTGTTATGCCGAATGATGCAGATGCTAATAAATGGAAGCCCGAAGATGCGACAGAAAAAGGTCCGTTCGGAGCGGTGGTTCTTTCTAAATATATGTTATATGACTACACCCCTGAAGGACAGCTTAAAGAATATTCGAGCAATGTTTATGCTTTTTCTTCAACATATTTTCAATCGTCGAGCATATTGCAGTCTACCGTTTATGCAAACGGCGAATATCTGCTCGGAATGTTTGATGAGCGCTTTAACCGTCAAGCTTCCGTAAGCTTAGTCCCGAAATATGTTTCTTCCCGCAGTATGAATATGACTCAGGCACAGGCAACAGGCATTCTTATTGTATTTGCGGTAGTTTTACCTTTGGGCATTATTGCTGCAGGCATATTCGTATGGCTTCGCAGGAGGCACGCTTGATGAAACGACAGATAAAAGCGTTATTGATTTCATTTGCTGCGATAGTTTTGTTAGTCGGCGCCTTTTTTGCAGTAAAGATTTTTGTAAAACCTGCCGAAAAGCCCGAAGAGCCGATAATTGGCAGCTATCAGCTTATAAATGAAAACTATAAAACAGCGCAAAAGATAGAGATTTCCAATAATAACGGCGAGTTTACCATAAACCGCCTTGAAGACAGCGTTTTCGGCATAGCTGAATTTGAGGGATATCCGCAGGACAAGGCAAACTATACCCTTTTGTTTAGCGGAATTTCCAAATTTACCTCAACCGATAAGATTGTTTCCCCCGAAAATTTAGAGCCTTACGGGCTTAAAAATCCCGAGGGAAAGGCTAAGATATATTATGATAACGAAAACAGCTATACTATATATGTCGGCGGTCAGTCGCTTTACTCGGAAACTGAAGGCAGATATGTCCGCATAGAGGGAGACGAAAATGTTTATGTTCTCGATTCCTCTACAGCCGATTTAATTTTAGCTAAGAAGACAGACTTTATAAGCCTTGCCATAACAAACGAGAGCTTTGAAAATCTTACCGATATTCTTAATAAAGCCGAGTTTTCGGGCTCTAAAATAACCCCATTCTCTATCGTACCCGCACAGGTAACCTACGACGGAGAAAACTATAACGATTCCTTTAAGATTGATATGCCTTACGATATCTTTATAGATGATGATAAGGCGGGAACAGTTTTCTCAACACTTTTCAATCTTTTCGCTTCGGGAATAGAGGTTTTGGGCTATAACGACAGCGATTTGGCAAAATACGGGCTTGATAATCCCGCAACGATCTGCAAACTTTCCTATGGAGAGGAAAGCGAAATAATAATATCTCTCGGAAATAAGAGCGAAGAGGGATATTATTATATGATTACCGACCAGTATCGCGTTATATATAGAATATCGGAGCATTATGCCGAAACCTTGGCGGATATTTCCCCTGCTTCGGTAATGTCAACCTCCCCTGTTCTTCCCTCTATCTCGCTTGTTGATAATATGATAATAGACTACGGCGGCGAGAGATACGATTATAAAATAACCTCGGATCCATCAGATAAAACATATTTGAAAATCGAAAAAGACGGAGAAGAGATAAGAAAAGAGGATTTTCAGAAGTTTTATTCTACCGCCCTTTTATATAAGGTTACCGATATCGCCGATACTTCCAAAGAAGGAGAGCCAACTCTTAGAATAGAGTATGTTTACAGCGATGATGCAAAGGGCAGCGATATTGTTGAATTTTATAATATAGGCGAGCGAAAATATAAGGTAGTTAAAAACTCTGTCGCAGGATATATAACCAAAAGCACATCGGTTAAGGATATAACCGATCTGCTCGAAAAGCTTATTTCGGGCGAAAGGATAGTAGCAGATGAATAAAACGGAGACCGTTTTGCTTGTTGTTATATCTTTTTTTAACCTCTTAGCGTTAATATTGTTCTATATTGATAAAATCAGAGCTAAAAAGGGATTATCAAGAATAAGCGAAGCCGACCTGCTTTTATCCGCCTTTTTAGGCGGGGTTGGAGCTATCTTTGGAATGAAGCTGTTTAGACACAAAACAAAGCATAAGCTGTTTAAAATATCAGTTCCTATTTTTGCGGTTTTGCATTTAGGTCTGATAGCTATAATAGCTTTATCATAAATTTTAAGGAAAAGGATTTGAAGAGATGTCGAGAAAGGAAAAATTTTATCTGACAACGGCTATAGCCTATACATCAAGAAAGCCGCATATCGGAAACACCTATGAAATTGTTCTTGCCGATGCGATTGCCCGTTTTAAGAGAATGGAAGGATATGATGTTTATTTCCTTACAGGTACCGATGAACACGGACAGAAAATCGAGGAATATGCAAAAAGCAGCGGAAAAAGCCCGAAGGAATATGTTGATGAGGTATCGGGCGAGGTTAAAAGAATTTGGAATATAATGGGCTCGTCGCATGATAAATTTATCCGAACGACCGATGCCGACCACGAAAAGGCTGTTGCAAAAATATTCCGCCGCCTTTATGAGCAGGGGGATATTTATAAAAGCGAATACGAGGGAAACTATTGCGTTCCCTGTGAATCCTTCTTTACCGAAACTCAGCTTGTAGACGGTTGCTGCCCCGATTGCGGAAGAGCGGTTAAAAAGACCAAGGAAGAGGCTTACTTTTTCCGTATGAGCAAATATCAGGACCGCTTGATGGAGCATATCGAGAAAAACCCCGATTTTATTGTTCCCGAATCGAGAAAGCGCGAAATGGTTAACAACTTCTTAAAGCCGGGACTTCAGGATCTTTGCGTTTCGAGAACCTCTTTCAAATGGGGAATTCCTGTTGATTTTGATGATAAGCATGTTATCTATGTATGGATTGATGCCCTTTCCAATTATATAACGGCTTTAGGCTATGAGCCCGATAAAAAGACCGAGCTTTATAATAAAAACTGGCCTGCCGATGTTCATATCATCGGCAAGGATATTCTTCGTTTCCATACGATCTATTGGCCTATTATATTGATGGCTTTAGGCGAAGAGCTGCCGAAACAGATATTCGGCCATCCTTGGCTTCTTTCGGGAAGCGATAAAATGAGTAAATCAAAGGGAAATGTTATGTATGCCGATGATTTGGCAGAGCTTTTCTCTGTTGATGCAGTTCGCTATTATCTTTTAAGCGAAATGCCCTACGGGTCCGACGGAAACATCTCTTTTGAGAATATGATAGTTAAATTCAATGCCGACCTTGCAAATACTATAGGAAACTTAGTTTCGAGAACAGCCGCGATGACAGAGAAATATTTCGGCGGGACTGTGCTTACGGCAAAAGCAGAAACCGAGCTTGACCGCGATTTAATCGAAGTGGCAGAAAAAGCCCTTTCCGATTATAAAAAGGCTATGGACGAATACAAAACGGCCGATGCTATAGAGGCTATACTTACCTTAGCCAGAAGAAGCAATAAATATATTGATGAAACAATGCCTTGGGCGCTCGCAAAGGACGAAAATAAAAAAGAAGAGCTTTCAAAGGTGCTTCGTTTGCTTTTGGTTTCTATCGAGGCAATAGGTAATATGCTTTTACCCATTATGCCCGAAAGCGCCGAGAAGATAATTAAAATCTGCGGCGGAAAAGAAAAAGAGCTTTCGGAAATAGATTTATCAACCCTGTCTTCTGTTACCGTTTGTCCCGGCGAGGTTTTATTTGCAAGACTTGACGAGGCTAAGAAGATGGCAGAAATCGAGGAGTTTTATAAAAAAGACGAGCCGAAAGAAAGAGAAGATTTAATAACCATTGACGAATTTGCAAAAACTAAGCTTGTTGCCGCAAAGGTTGAATCGGCAGAAAAGCTAGAGGGCTCAGATAAGCTGCTTCGCTTAATGCTCAACGACGGAAAAGGCGTTCGTCAGGTAGTTTCGGGAATTGCTAAAAATTATACCCCCGAAGAGTTAGTCGGAAAAACAGTAGTTTTAGTTGAAAACCTAAAACCCGCTAAACTTCGCGGAGCTGAAAGCTGCGGAATGATTCTTGCCGCTGATGTAAAGGGCGGCTGTAAGGTATTGTTCTTAGACGGTGTAGAAGCGGGAGCAGAGATACACTAATGAGAATTTTTGACTCACACGCTCATTACGACGATAGCCGCTATAGCGAAGATTTCCAAACGGTAATGGATAAAAACAAAGCCGCGGGGGTTGAAAAAATAATGCTTGCGGCAACCGATTTGGATAGCAGCAAGCATTTAATAGAAATGGCTAAAAGCAATTCCTTGTTTTTGGCAAGCGTTGGAATTCACCCCGAAAATGCGAAATACGCTAAAAAAGAAGACCTTTTAGAAATAGAAGCCTTGGCGAAAGATCCTGCCGTTCGCGCTATAGGGGAAATAGGGCTTGATTATCATTACGGAAGCGATAAAGAAGAGCAGAAATTCTATTTCGAAAAGCTTTTAGATATTGCCGAAAAGGCGGAAAAACCCGTTATTATACATTCGAGAGATGCAACAGAGGATGTGATGAATATTCTGCGCTCGAGAAAAATTCATAACGGCGTTGTTCATTGTTTTTCAGGCTCTAAAGAAACGGCGGCAGAGCTTTTAAAAATGGGATATTATATCGGCTTTACAGGCGTTGTTACCTTTAAAAATGCCTCTCGGGCTGTAGAAAATGTTGCGGCAGTTCCGATAGAGCGGCTTTTAATTGAAACCGATTGCCCTTATATGGCGCCCGAGCCTCACAGAGGCGAGCGCAACGATTCGTCTTATCTTACCTATATAGCAGAAAAAATTTCGGAAATAAAAAATATTTCGCCCGAAGAGGTCGCAGAGATTACCTATAATAATGCCTGTCGACTGTTCGGTGAAAGGGGAAAATAAAATGGCATGGTTTACAACGACATATATCGGCAAGCTTATAGTCTCTATTTTAGTATCTATGGTGCCCGTAATTGAGCTTCGCGGAGGAATTCCTATCGCGGTAGCTTTGGGATTAGATCCCGTAGAGGCGATGATAGCTTGTATTATCGGAAATATGCTCCCCATACCCTTTATTCTTATTTTCTTGGAAAGGTTTCTTATCTGGATGAAAAATTGGGGCGGAATATTTTCTAAAGCGGCAATATGGCTTGAAGAAAGAGCTGAAAAAAAGGGAAAGGCTCTCGAGAGAGGACTTATCTTAGGCCTTATCATATTAGTTGCAATTCCGCTTCCCGGAACAGGTGCTTGGACGGGCGCTTTGGTTGCATCCGTTTTGAAAATACCCGTAAAAAAATCTATACCTGCAATTTTTGTAGGTGTTATTATAGCGGCGCTCATCGTAATATTAGTAACCTACGGCGTTGCGGCGTTAATTTAAGAGGAATAAAATGGCGGCAGTTATCAGTAAAATTCAGAATAGAAGCCCGTTTAAAAGGCAAATTTCCGCGGGCGATAGTCTTCTTAAAATAAACGGAAATAAAATAACCGATGTTTTCGATTATAATTTCTATCTTTCAGAGGGCGAAGAAAACCGTTTTGAGTTTTTAACCTCTAAAGGGATAGTAGAGCTTGTATTGCCCGAGGGCAAGGATGCGGGGCTTGATTTCGATACCTATTTAATGGATAAGGAGCATTCCTGCAAGAATAAATGTATATTTTGCTTTATCGACCAGCTCCCGAAAGGTCTTCGCTCTACCCTTTATTTTAAAGATGACGATAGCCGTCTTTCCTTTTTATTCGGAAATTATATTACCTTAACCAACCTTACGGAAGATGATGTAAAGCGCATCGGTAAAATGCATATTTCGCCGATAAATATCTCAGTTCATACGACCGACCCCGAGCTTAGAGTTCAGATGATGAAGAACAAAAATGCGGGTGAGGCTTTGAAGTTTATTCCCGAATTTTATAATATGGGAACAAAGATGAACTGCCAGATAGTTTTATGCCGAGGGATAAACGACGGGGCGGCTTTAAGAAAAACGATAGAGGATTTATCAAAATATTTTCCGCTTATTGAGAGCGTTTCGGCAGTTCCCGCAGGGCTTACGAAATACCGAGAGGGGCTTTATCCCCTAACCTCTTACGACAAGGAATCGGCAGAAGAGATAATAGATATTATAGAGAGCTATCAGGAAAGCTTTTTGGAAAAGTTCGGCGAGAGAATGGTTTATCCGTCTGACGAGTTGTTTATAACAGCCGAAAGAGAAATTCCCGATACCGAGTATTACGGCTCCTATCATCAGCTCGAAAATGGTGTTGGAATGGTTAGACTTTTTATAGAAGAATTTGAGCAAAAGTTAGAAAAATTGAAAAAAATTCGACTAAAAAAAGCCCTGATTATAACGGGAAAACTCTTCTATCCGTATCTTAAAGCGGAGATAGATAAGGTAAATGAAAGGTTCTCAAGTGAGCTTCAGGTTATTCCCATTCGCAATGATTTTCTCGGCGAGAACATAACCGTTGCAGGGCTTTTGTCGGGAAAAGATATTATAAATCAGCTAAAAGAAATAAAGGGGCGAGAGCCTATTCTTTTAACAAACTGTATGCTGAAAAGCGATGAGGATATCCTTTTAGATGATATCTCTGTAAAGGATATTTCGAAGGCTTTAAAAAGAAAGGTTATCATAACAGGAAGCGGCGGCGCAGATACTGCCGCGGCTATATTAAAATAGGAGAAAGATATGTCATTACCCATTATTGCTGTTGTAGGGAGACCGAATGTTGGAAAATCGACACTCTTCAACAAAATCATAGGAAAGCGCATTTCTATAATAGAGGATACCCCAGGTGTTACAAGGGATAGAATTTATGCCGAGGGCGAATGGTGTTCCAGAGAGTTTATGCTTGTTGATACGGGCGGTATTGAAACCAAGACTGACGACACTATTCTTTCGCAGATGCGCCTGCAGGCTGAACTTGCTATAGAAAAGGCAGATGTTATAATCTTAGTAACCGATGTTACAACGGGCGTTACATCTACCGATGCGGATATTGCGGCAATGCTCAGAAAGAGCGGCAAGCCGATAATAGTTTGCGTTAATAAATGCGATTCGATAGGAAATTTGCCCCCTGAGTTTTATGAGTTTTACAACTTAGGTCTTCCTGAGGTTTTTGCCGTTTCCTCGGTACACGGACACGGAACGGGCGACCTTTTAGATGCGGCAATGGAATATTTTCCCCCCGAAGAAGATGATAAAGAGGAGTCCGACAGAATAAAGGTTGCCTTTATAGGCAAGCCGAATGTTGGAAAATCCTCGCTTGTTAATAAAATTGCGGGCGAAGAGAGGGTTATTGTTTCGGATATTGCGGGAACCACACGCGATGCTACCGATACTAATGTTGATATACCCGCAGGTTCCTTTACCCTTATTGATACGGCAGGAATAAGAAGAAAAAGCAAGGTCAACGATGCGCTCGAAAAATTCAGCGTTCTTCGCTCATATATGGCGGTTGACAGAGCTGATGTTGCGGTTATTGTTATTGATGCAACAGAGGGCTTTACCGAGCAGGATTCCAAGGTTGCGGGATATGCCCATGAAAAAGGAAAGGCTTGTATAGTTGCCGTTAATAAATGGGATGCGGTTGAAAACAAAACAGATAAAACGATGAAGGAAATGAGAGATAAATTGGAAAAGGATTTCTCTTTTATGTCGTATGTTCCGTTTGTTTTTATTTCCGCAAAAACAGGGCAACGCTTAGATAGATTATTCGAGCTTATAAAATATGTTAACGAGCAGAATGCCCTTCGCATTTCAACGGGTATGCTGAATGATGTTTTAGCGGCGGCAACGGCAAGAGTAGAGCCTCCGTCGGACAAGGGTAAGCGCCTTAAAATTTATTATATGACTCAGGCATCTACCCGTCCGCCGACATTTGTTTGCTTTGTAAACAGAGCGGAGCTTTTCCATTTTTCATATCAGAGATATCTGGAAAATCAAATAAGGCAGACCTTTGGATTGGAAGGAACTCCGATAAAACTGATTGTCAGAGAGAGAGAAAACAAAAAGTAAAAAACGGAGCAGATTATGAAAGCAGTTATCTTTATAATTACGGCAATTGTTTCCTATTTAATAGGCAGCTTGAACTTTGCCATCATCGTTTCCCATGATTTAGATAAGGACGATGTAAGAAAGCACGGCAGCAAAAATGCAGGTCTTACAAATGTGCTGAGGACCTACGGAAAGCACGAAGCATTTTTAACCTTTTTAGGGGACTTTTTAAAGGGAATTTTTGCAACCGCCCTAACAAAGATTGTCTTTTCGGTTTTAGGCTTTTCCGATATAGCCCTTACCGCTATGTATTTTTCGATGCTTTTTACCGTAATGGGACACAGCTATCCGATTTATTTTAAGTTTAAAGGCGGAAAAGGAATTTTAACCAGCGCGGCTTGTCTTTTGGTTATAGATTGGCGCATATTCTTAATAATTATATCGGTATTTGCGGGTTTGGTTTTGATAACCCGAATAGTATCGCTCGCCTCGATTGCGGCGGCTATAACCGCAGGAATTACAGCTACATATTTCGGCTTTACAGGCTCAGAAAAACACCCTGTTATAAATACGGTTTTGATAATAGCGATAGTTATATTTGTTATAATAAAGCATAGAGAAAACATTAAAAGGCTTATAAACGGAACTGAAAATAAACTTTCCTTCGGAAAGAAAAAACAGGGGTAATAGTTTTGAAAAGAATAGCTATTATAACGGGCGCAAGTTCAGGAATTGGAAGAGAATTTTTAAAGGCGGTAGCAAAAGAGGAAAGCTTCGATGAGATTTGGGCAATCGCGCGAAGAGAGGACAGGCTTTTAGAATTAAGAGAAGAAACCGCGCTTCCGATAGTTCCCCTTTCGCTTGATTTATCGCTCGAAGAAAGCTTTTCGGTTTTGCAGAATAAATTAGAAGAAGAAAAGCCGAATGTTGCATTGCTTGCTAATATAAGCGGATACGGGAAATTCGGCGCGACCGAGGAAATTCCTCTTTACGATTCTCTCGGAATGATAGATTTAAACTGCAAGGCATTAACGGCTGTAACTAAGATGACTCTGCCTTATATAAAAAAGGGCGGCAAAATCTTGGAGTTTGATTCGATTTCCGCTTTCCACCCCGTTCCCTATATAAATGTTTATGCCGCTACGAAGGCCTATGTTTTAAGCTTTACAAGGGGGCTTTCAAGAGAATTAGCCCCTCGAGGAATTCGGGTTATGGCGGCTTGTCCTTTTTGGGTTAAGACTGAATTTTTTAACCGCGCAGAAAACGACGGCGGAAAGGAAATTAAGAAAATCGGTGTAGTTTATGAGGCGGCGGCTGTTGCGAAAACTACCGTAAAGCATTTATACCATTCAAAAAGAGATGTTTCGGTACACGGGGCATATGCTACACTACAGAGCATACTTGTAAAAATTTTGCCGCATTCTTTAGTTATGTGGATATGGCTTAAAAGTCAAGGAAAGAGATAAAAAATGATTTATATAACCGGAGATACCCATATACCGTTAGATTCGGGCAAGCTGCTCCCTGAGAATTTTCCTGAGGGCAGTATGCTTGATGAAAACGATTATCTTATAATACTCGGTGATTTTGGCGGAGTTTGGGATAATAAAAGTCCTGAGCATAAAAAATGGCTCGACTTTCTTTCCTCGCGCCGATATACAACCCTTTTTATCGACGGAAACCACGAAAATTTTGATATTCTGAACGCTATGGAGGTAGAGCTTTTCTGCGGAGGAAAGGTGCACAAAGTGCGCGATAATATAATCCATTTAATGCGCGGACAGGTTTACAACATCGCGGGAACTGTTTTCTTTACCTTTGGCGGCGGTTTTTCGAGAGACCGCGAACGGAGAATTCCTCATATTTCTTGGTGGAAAGAGGAGATGCCGACGGATAAGGAATATGAAGAGGGAATGAAAAATTTAAAAGAAAACGGATATATGGTGGATTATATTTTAACCCATACGGCGCCTCTTTCTGTTATATCGCAGTTTTTCTTGCCTTTCGGGGAAACCAAGCTTAACCAATACCTTTCAGAGGTGGACAGGCTTGTTAGCTATAAGAAATGGTATTTCGGCCATGTTCACGCAGATAAAGAGGTTGACGACAGACACACTGCTCTTTATAACAAAATTATTGAATTGGGGGAAACCTTGTAAATGGATAAAGAACTTTTAAAAAAGGCAGAAGAATATCTCGAAGAGCAAAGAGAACAGATAAAGGCTGATCTTATAAGATTAGTTAAAATTCCCTCTATTGAAAGCGAAGCTGAAGAGGGCGCGCCTTTCGGAAGAAAATGCCGCGAGGCTTTAGATGAGGCTATAGCTTTATACAAAGAAAACGGATTTGAAGCAGAAGACAAATGCGGCGGGAAATACGGACTTGCCTCTTTGAAAAAAGGCGGCGAAAAAACAATTTGTCTTTACGGACACACAGACGTTGTCCCCGTGTCTGACGGCTGGGTTTATACCGAGCCTTTTGAGCCGATAGAGATAAACGGAACACTAATCGGCAGAGGTGTAGAGGACAATAAATCGGGTGTTATAGCATCTCTTTATATCGGAAAGATGATAAAGGGTTTGGGCTTAGAGCTTAAAAACAATCTTAATGTTTTCTTAGGCAGCAGCGAGGAAACGGGAATGGCAGATATTATGGCATTTAAAGAAAATGAAAAAATGCCAGACCTTTCGATTGTTCCCGATAACTGCTTCCCCGTTTGTGTCGGTGAAAAAGGAATATGCCATTTCTGGGCTAAAAGCGAAAAAACCTTATCGGATATAATTTCGGTTGTCGGCGGCAGCGCATTCAATGTTGTTTTAGATAAAGCAACCGCCAAGATAAGATATTCGGAAGATGCTTTCGAAGAGCTTGAAAAAATCGTTTCTAAAAATAAGCGGCTTGAGCTATCGCTCGAAAACGGAGAGCTTGTTTTAACGGCTTTAGGTATCGCGAAGCACGCGGCTCACCCCGAGGGCTCTTTAAATGCGGCATATATTTTATCTGAGGCTATTTCCTCTTTAAAAACGATAAATGAGAGCGACAGAGAAATTTTTACCGCGGCTCGCGACCTTTTAAAAACACCCTACGGCGAGATTTACGGAATTGACATAGTTGACCCCGATTTCGGGCCATTAACTATTGCAAACGGAATGATTAAAACCGAAAATGCAAAGCTTTATATAAGCTTTGATATGAGATACGGCTCTGTAGCTTCGGGAGAGGAGCTTATAGGAAAAATTGAAAAAACCTTGTCTTCCCTTTCCTTTAAAGCCGAAGATATAAAAAATGAGGCGGGATATAATACCGCTAACGACAATCCGATAGCCCTTAAATTTAAAAGCATTTATGAAGAAATATCGGGAGAAGAGGGAACCCAAAATCAGCGAAGCTCGGGCGGCACATATGCGAGATATTTAAGTAACGCATACAGCGTTGGAACGACCGTTCCTTATATGGTAGCCCCTGTTGATATGCCCGAGGGACACGGAGAATGCCATCAATGCGATGAGTGTCTTTTCATCGACAGCTTTTTAGAGGCAATAAAGATAATCTTTATGATGGTTGTTGAAGCGGATAAAATATTATAAAAATTAAAGGCGCTCATAAAGAGCGCCTTTTAGTTTCTAATAGCCGAATGTTCCCATTAAGGAGTCATCGTTTTCAATCCATTCCTTTTCGACATCTATAATGCGGAATTTATCTTTATTATCGCGAACGATAACATTTTTAATGCCAGCGTTTATTACCATTCTTTTGCACATAGCGCAGCAGGTTGTATTTTCAACATACTCCCCTGTTGCAACCTCTCTTCCTACAAGATAGAGGGTTGCACCTATCATTTCTGCTCTCGGTGCATGGATTATGGCATTTGCTTCAGAATGAACGCTGCGGCAAAGCTCGTATCTTTCGCCTCTCGGCACATTTAATTTTTCGCGCATACAAAAGCCCAAGTCAGAACAGTTTTTTCTGCCTCTCGGCGCGCCTACATAGCCTGTTGAAATAATCTGATCGTTTTTAACGATAATAGAGCCGAAATTTCTTCTCAGACAGGTTCCGCGGCTAAGCACGGTTTCTGCTATATCAAGATAATAATTTATTCTATCGCGACGTTCCATTTGATTCACCTTCCATATTTAATATGTACTTTTATTCTATGATATAACTTTTTTAATAAAAAAGCAATATTTTTTGTTTCTTTTTGAGTTTTATGGTATAATTAGAGAGAAATTATGTCGAAAGGAATTTTTATGGAGCTTACAAACATTAAAACAATAACAAATCTGCTTGAAGAACACGGGTTTGAGTTTAAAAAATCCTTAGGGCAGAATTTTCTTATAAATCCAAGCGTTTGTCCTAAAATGGCGGCTTTATCGGGCGCAGATAAAAACACGGGTGTTTTAGAGATAGGTCCCGGAATAGGTGTTTTAACAAAAGAGCTTTGCAAGGTAGCTAAAAAGGTTGTTGCGGTTGAGATTGATCCGCGCTTACCTGCCCTTTTGGAAAAGACCTTAGCCGATTATGATAACATAACGGTTGTATCGGGGGATATTTTAAAGCTCGATTTAAAGGCTTTGTTTAAAGAGCATTTTGAGGGAATGGACGTTTTGGTTTGTGCAAATCTCCCCTATTATATAACCTCGCCCGTTATAATGGGACTATTAGAGCAGCATCTTCCTATAAAAAGCATAACGGTTATGGTGCAAAAGGAGGCGGCTCAGCGAATTTCGGCTCTGCCGGGAACGAGAGCCTGCGGGGCAATAAGCGTAGCAATAAGATATTACGCTACTCCCGAAAAGGGATTTTCTGTATCGAGAGGAAGCTTTATGCCCGCGCCGAATGTTGATTCCGAGGTTATAAAGCTTAATATAAATAAACAGCCCCCCGTTTCTTTAAAAAGCGAAGAGATGTTTTTTAAAACTATTAAAGCGGCATTTTCTATGAGAAGAAAAACCCTTTTAAACTGTTTTTCCAAGGAGTTTTCGATTTCTAAAGAAAGCCTTACTGAAATACTCGCTGAGGCAGGTGTTTCCCCTACTGCCCGCGCCGAGGAGCTTACAATAGAAAGGTTTGCAAAGATAAGCGATTTATTAGAGGGTTTAGTTAAATAATAACAGCCGAAGAGAAATCTCTTCGGCTGTTAATTTTTCTAATTAGAAGCGGGAAGGCTTGAAGACGTTTCGGTCTTTGGGGCGCCTTTTATCGTTGTTACGGTATATCCACGTGCTTTTAGCTGCTCTACAATAGAGCCCTCCCCGATTATATGGGCGGCACCGACGCAGATAAAGGTTTCTTTTCCGGATAAAAGCACCTCTTCTGCATAATCTGTCATTTTAAGATTTCTGTCTGTTACCGCCGCCTTATAATATTCGTTATAGAGGTTTTTTTGCTCTTCGCTTGAAAACTTTTCGGGTTTGCGAAGCTTTTCGGTTAAAGCGGCTTCATCGCCTGCCGCCCAAAGAGCCATAAGCTCTTTTAATGAGCTTTCCTCTATCGGCTCATTATAATCGTTTACAGCAGAATAGAGCAAAGAGCTCTGTACAGTTTCGGAAAAACCGGCAAGCATTGTATATTGCTCTTTTGCTGATTCGATTTCGGAGAGCTGTTTCTTTCCTTTATTATTTATAAAATATCGGTCTATTCCTAATTCTTTATTTATTCCGAGCTTTAAATAGCGAGCGCTATCTATATAATCAGCCCAAAGAGCGGGATAATAATAATCAAGGGATTGATTATATAGGTTATGCTCCTTTAAAATTTCTAAAGCATCATCATAAAGAAAGGGCGGAATATGGTCTTTTATAGTTGAACCGTCTTTATAAGAGAGCTTAGAAAAAGCTAAGCTTTGGAAATAATCGTTGTTTTTAAAGTTTATAATATCAAGCTCTACTGCCAAAACGTCAGCTTTTTTAAAAGCGTTAAGAACATATCTCGGCAGAGGATAAAAGCTTTCTTCGCCTACATGTACCGAGCCGAAAAGCCACACCTTGCCGTTCTCTGAGTCGGTTACCTCATAAAGCAAGGGCGTTATTAGAGAGGTGTCCTCTTCTACCTCTGCTTCACAGGAGCAGAGAGAAAAAGAGATTATAAGCGCAAGAAAAAAAGATAGGAAGCTTTTAAACTTCAAAACAGCTCATCCCTTTAAAGAGTTTTTAAAAAGCCTATAAGAAGCTCGGCAATTCGAGCGTGTCCTAAGTCGTTAGGGTGAAGTCCGTCGGGCATATATGTTTCCTTAATAATCGGGATTTTCGGTTGCATTCCGCTCATAGACCAAAGGTCTAAAACGGGAACTGAGAAGTAAGAAGCAATCTCCTTTTCCGCCTTTACATATTCTTTGAGAGGCGGAGTAGGCAGGCCGATTTCATTAACTACAACATCCTCGCTTAAACGGTGAAGCGAAGTCATAACAACTATTCGGGCTTGGGGGTGAGCCTCGATAAGATTATTTAACAAAACATAGAAGGAGCCGCAGAAGGTATCAGTCGATTTATCCCCTACTCTTCCGAAAGGCGCGTCGCCATGGCCGAAATCGTTAGTTCCGCCGAAGATTACTATTATGTCAGCATCATTGGAGATATCCTTGGAGCGGAGCTGAAAATCCTTATCGTCATAGTCGCATGTATGCACCTTTTTAGGAGCAATTCTTGTGCCGCCGACACCGAAGCCTAAAACGTTAGCGCCCGAAAGTTCACCTAACTTCATCCAATAGCAGTTTTCTATCTTTGAGGTACCGCAGCCTTCTGTTATAGAGTCGCCTAAAAAGCAAATCTTTTTCCCTTTAAGCTCCATTATTTATTCTCCTCTATCTCAATACCTAATTCTTTAAGCTGTTTTTCATCGACCTCAGCGGGACACATTGTCATAAGCTCGCTTGCGTTCTGAACCTTCGGGAATGCGATAACCTCGCGGATAGATTCCTTTTCCAAAAGGAGCATAACAAGACGGTCAAGCCCGAAAGCCATACCTGCATGGGGAGGAGCGCCGAATTTAAATGCGTCCATAAGGAAGCCGAAGCGCGCATAAGCTTCATCGGGGGTAAAGCCGATTGCTTTAAACATTTTGCTTTGAATTTCGGGATCATTAATTCGGCAGGAGCCGCCGCCGAGTTCGCAACCGTTTAAGATAATATCGTATGCCTTGGCATATGCCTTTCCGGGATCTGTTTCCAAAAGCTCGATAGACTCTTCCTTAGGCATTGTAAAAGGATGGTGCTTCGCAACGAATCTATCCTCTTCCTCGTCATACTCGAAAAGCGGGAAATCGGTTACCCATAAAAGCTTATAATCGCCGCTCTTGATGAGATTTAAGCGTCGAGCTAACTCGCAACGCAGATTTCCGAGGGCGTTCATTGTAATATCCGCCTTGCCGTCGGCTACTACAAAGAGAACGTCTCCCTCTTTAAAATCAGCGGCAGTATGGATAGCGTTTATAGTTTTTTCCGACAAAAATTTCTCGAAAGAGGAGCTGATAGCGTCTTTTCCGTATTTAGAAAAGGCAAGGCCTTTTGCTTTATAGGTTTTAACAAAGTCGGTAAGCTTGTCTATTTCCTTGCGGGAAAGGCTTTCTGCCGCGCCCTTAGCGTTTATTGCCATAACCTTGCCGCCTGCTGACAGCGCACCATCGAAAACACCAAAGCCGCTGTCTTTTACGATTTCCGAAAGGTCAACAAGCTCCATTTCAAAACGAATATCGGGTTTATCAGAGCCATAGCGGCGCATAGCCTCGTCGTAAGGCATTCTGGGAAGCGGGAGGGTTATATCAATATCGAGAACGTTTTTAAATACATATTTTATGAAGCCCTCGTTTATCGACATAACATCGTTTTCATCGACAAAGCTCATCTCAAGGTCTATCTGAGAAAACTCGGGCTGACGGTCAGCTCGAAGGTCCTCGTCGCGGAAGCATTTTGCTATTTGCATATATCTATCGCAGCCCGAAAGCATTAAAAGTTGCTTATAAAGCTGGGGGCTTTGAGGAAGCGCATAGAATTTACCGTTCTGAACGCGGGAGGGAACGAGATAATCTCTTGCGCCCTCGGGGGTAGATTTAACCAAAACGGGGGTTTCTATCTCCATAAAGTTCTGGCTATCGTAATATTCTCTTGCCGCTTTTACGATTTTATGTCGCATCATAAGATTGCGCTGCATTTCGCTTCGGCGCAAATCAAGGTAACGGTATTTAAGGCGAAGCTCCTCTTTAACATTGGTATTATCAACAATCTCAAAGGGAGGAGTTTCTGCCTTGTTTAAAAGTCGAAGCTCGTTTACGAAAAGTTCAACATCACCGTTAGCAAGCTCTGTATTCTTGCTTTCTCTTTCTCTTACGATACCTTTAGCGCAAACCACATATTCGCTTCTGAGTGTAGCCGCTTTTTGGAAAACCTCTCTGTCGGTTTCATCGGAGAAAGCAAGCTGAACTATTCCGCTTCTGTCTCTGAGGTCTGCAAAAATAAGCGTTCCGAGGTCACGCTGTTTAGCAATCCAACCGCAAACGGTTTCCTCTTTGCCTAAAAGAGCGTTTGTTATTTCGCCGCAATAATGGGTACGGCTTAAACCCTTCATTGTATCTGCCATTATTTTATCTCCTCTGCAATATTTCGAAGCTCAATTTCTCTTTTTTCGCCGCTTTCCATATCCTTTAAAACGGCTTTGCCCGAAGCGATTTCATCATCGCCTAAAACAATAGAATACTTAGCTCCTAATTTATCGGCATATTTCATCTGCGCCTTTAAGGAGCGGCCGACGATATCGCATTCTGCGAAAACGCCTTTATTTCGGAGCTCGCCTGTATATTTAAATGCCGCATTGGAAGCGGCTTCTCCTATCGAAGAAATAAATATTTTGGGCTTCTTTGTTTCTTTTTCGGGGTGGGTAAGGTTATAAAGGGAAACTAAACGCTCTATACCAAGCCCGAAGCCTAAAGAGGCGCAATCGTTTCCGCCGAGCTGAGAGATAAGGCCATCATATCTTCCGCCGCCGCAAACTGTACTCTGGGCGCCGAGAGATGATGAAATAAATTCAAAAACAGTGCGGTTATAATAATCAAGCCCTCTTACAATATCAGGGTTTTCTTTATATTTAACTCCCATGGAATCAAGCGATTTTTTAACACCTTTATAATGCTCGGAGCAGTCCTCGCACAAAAATTCTGTTATCTTAGGAGCGTCAGCCGCTACTTTTTTGCATATGGGCGATTTACAATCGAGAATTCTTAAAGGATTTTTATTAAGTCTTCCCTTGCAGGTTTCGCAAAGGGTTTCTTCATTCTTTGAGAAATATTCTATCAATTTCTTTGTATATTCGCCGCGGCAGCTTTTGCAGCCTAAAGAGTTTATCTCCAAAGAATATTCGCCGATTTCGAAAGAAGATAAAAGGCTGTCTGCCAATAAGATAACCTCCGCATCGGCTTTGGGGGAAGAAGAGCCTAAAAGCTCTGCTCCAAACTGATGGAATTCTCTCAGTCTTCCCGCCTGCGGCTTTTCATGTCGGAAGCAGGAAAGAAGGTAGAAAAGCTTTAAGGGCATAGGCTCGTTTGTAAGTCCGTGCTCTACGACGGCGCGCATAGCGCCCGCAGTTCCCTCGGGACGAAGGGTTATGCTTCTGCCGCCCTTATCCTCAAAGGTGTACATTTCTTTCTGGACAACGTCTGTTGTATCCCCTACCGAGCGGCAGAAAAGCTCTGTATGCTCAAAGGTAGGAGTTCTTATTTCCTTAAAACCGAAGTTTTCGGCTATTTCTATCATTTGATTTTCGATTTTTCTTAAAAGAAAGCTGTCGCGCGGGAGGGTGTCAAGAGTACCCTTAGGCGCTTGGGTTAATGGTGCCATTTATTTCTCCGTTTCTGCCGCTTTCGGTTGCGGCTCAAATAATTCCCGCCGCCCGAAAGGAACTGCGGGAATAGTTTTTTAAAAATGTGTCGGGTTTACGATAGCGCGCCAATCAAAGTCGCCTCTCTCAAGTCCGTGTATCAAAACCTCGGCGGTTGCGATATTTGTTGCAATAGGAATGGTATGAACATCGCAAAGGCGAAGGATAGAATTTCCTGTTTTATCGGTTTCCGAAATGTTAGGATCGCGGAAGTATAAAACCAAGTCGATTTCGTTGCAGGCGATTCGGGAAGCTATCTGCTGGTCGCCGCCCTGAGCGCCTGAGAGATATCCTTGTATCTGAAGACCTGTAGCCTCGCTTACGAGCTTTGCGGTTGTTCCCGTTGCGCAGAGATTATGCTTGGATAAAATTCCGCAGTAGGCTATGCAAAACTGAATCATCAATTCCTTTTTAGCATCGTGCGCTGTTATTGCTATATTCATTTTTTCCCTCCTGAATTTTAGTATTTATAAATATGCAGAGGAACATCCTCACCGCATATTCTTTTTGCAATATTTGAAAATTCTTTCATAACATCTAAGTCGTCAGAGCTTAGCTTTCCGCTTGCCGAAAGGTCGGATACGGCATCGCTCTGTTCTGCAACGCCGACAAGCTGAACACCGACAACATCAATTATCTCATCAAGGTCGCGAATGCCCGATTTTTTAAAGGCTGATTTTGAAAGCTTGTTTATAAGAAGCTTTTGCCGAGAAAGCCCCTCTTCCTCTAAAATAAAGGAAACGTTAGCGGCATCGCGCATACAAACCATATCGGGGGTTGTAACAATCAAGGCTTCGTCTGCCGCTCTGAGGGCAATTCGGAAAAGCTCCCCAATTCCCGCAGGCGAATCGACTAAAACATAATCATAATTCTTTTTAAGGGCAATACATAAGGCAACAAATCTCTCTGTATCTAAAGAAGAGGTTACCGTTCCCGGGGCGGGGATAAACTGAAGCCCTCCGAATTTTTCGGCGGTACGGATAGCCTTGTATGGCTCGCAGGCTCCCGACAAGATATCCGATAGGTCATAGCTTATTTCGTCTTCTGTTCCCATCATAATATCCAAGCTTCTAAGCCCCATATCCAATTCAATTATTATGGTTTTCTTACCGTTTTTCTTTAAAAAATAACCAAGCAGCGCGGAAACCGTCGATTTACCGACACCGCCCTTGCCTGAGGTTACAACGATAATCTTTCCCATATACTCACCCCATTTTAGCCTATATGGTATCATTTTAACACATTAAATCAAATAAATCAACAAAATAAGGGCAAAAAATTGACTTATATTATATAAGGTATATCGCTTGGTTGCAAAATTGTTTAAATTTTACTGTAAAAACGCTTGACAATCAGGTTATAGTATGGTAAACTATGAGATACCTCAGAGAGGGTTTTATTTTTTTGCCCATTTGAGGGAGGCAAAATTTTTCCGGTAAAAATCAGGAGGTGCCGAAATGAAAGCTAACGGAAGAGTTAAAGTTACATTAGCCTGCACAGAGTGCAAGTAGCGCAACTACGACACAATGAAAAACAAAAAGAATGATCCTGACAGACTTGAGATGAACAAGTATTGCAAGTTCTGCAGGAAGCATACTCTCCACAGAGAGACGAAGTAAGAAGGAGGGTTTCAGCTTATGGCAGCGAAAGAAAAGAAAGCCAAGGCGGCTAAGGTTAAAAAGCCGAACAAGGTTTTAAAGTTTTTCCGCGACCTCATCAGCGAAACAAAGAAGATTTCTTGGCCCGCATGGAAAACTGTTGTTAACAATACTATCGTTGTAATTGTTGCAATCTTAGTAATCGGTGTTTTCATCTGGCTTTTAGATGCCCTTCTTGCGTTCTTACTCGGCCTTTTGTTGAATGCGTAACAGTATAAGGAGGCAGTGATATGGCAGATAGCGCGCCTCGTTGGTATGTTGTGCATACCTATTCGGGTTATGAGAATAAGGTTGCAACCAATATCAAAAAGGCTGTTGAGAACAGAAATCTTCAGGAACTCATTTATGAGGTTAGAGTTCCTACGGAAACTGTCGTAGAGCACAAGGAAAACGGAACAGTAGCTGAGGTTGAAAGAAAGCTTTTCCCCGGCTATGTATTAGTTAAGATGATTGTAACCGATGAGTCTTGGTACATTGTCCGCAATACCCGCGGAGTTACAGGATTTGTCGGCCCGTCGGGAGAGCCTATTCCTTTGAGCGCAGCCGAGGTTGCGGCGCTCGGAGTTGAGAAGAAAACCGTTGAAATCCAGATTGGTAAAGGCGATAGTATTAAAATTACTGACGGTCCTTTCGCAGGATTTATCGGAACTGTTGAAGAGGTTGATACCGATAATGTTCGCTTAAAAGCGACAATTTCCATGTTCGGCAGAGATACTTCGGTTGAACTCGAGGTAAATCAGGTCGAAGTTTTAAACTGATATTTAGTTCCCGTTTTTGGGACTGGATATTTGCGATAAACCAAGGTGGTTTTTCGCAGTGGGAGGAATTAAAGCCGAGCGCTTAATTCCGCCATATACCACGATTTTTGGAGGTGCAAAAAATGGCTCAAAAGGTAGTAGGATTTATTAAGCTCCAAATTCCTGCAGGTAAAGCAACTCCGGCACCGCCGGTAGGTCCTGCGTTAGGTCAGCATGGCGTTAACATCATGGCTTTTACCAAGGAATTTAACGAGAGAACAAAGAATGACATCGGTCTTACAATTCCGGTTGTTATTACCGTTTATGCAGATCGTTCTTTCTCTTTTGTTACCAAAACTCCGCCTGCAGCAGTTTTAATTAAAAAGGCATGCGGACTTGAAACAGCTTCGGGTACACCGAACAAAACAAAGGTAGCAAAGATTACTAAGGAGCAGGTCAAGAAGATAGCAGAGCAGAAGATGCCCGACCTTAATGCTGCAAGCATTGAAACTGCGATGAGCATGATCGCAGGAACAGCAAGAAGCATGGGCGTTGAAGTTGTTGACTAAGATGCTTTCCTTAGTGGGAGGGTATTCCCGTTATTAACCACAATAGGAGGAAATGAAAATGAAACACGGAAAAAAATATTCCGAGAGCGTAAAGCTCGTAGATAAGACTGCTCTTTATGAAGCCGAGCAGGCTATCGACCTTTGCATCAAAACAGCAAAGGCAAAATTTGATGAAACAGTTGAAATCCATGTTCGCTTAGGCGTTGACTCTCGTCATGCTGACCAGCAGGTTAGAGGCGCTGTTGTTCTCCCTAACGGAACAGGTAAAAAGGTTAGAGTTTGTGTTTTCGCAAAAGGCGATTTAGCAAAGGCTGCAGAGGCTGCAGGTGCTGAAATCGTTGGCGCGGAAGATCTTGTAACAAAGATTCAGACCGAAAACTTCTTTGATTTCGACGTTGTAATTGCTTCTCCCGACATGATGGGACTCGTTGGCCGTTTAGGTAAAGTTTTAGGTCCTAAGGGACTTATGCCGAACCCCAAGGCCGGAACAGTTACTCCTGATGTTGCAAAAGCAGTTACCGAAGCTAAAGCAGGTAAAATCGAGTATCGTCTTGATAAAACCAACATTATCCACTGCCCTATCGGAAAGGCTTCTTTCGGACAGGATAAGTTAATGGAAAACTTAGATACTTTGATGGGCGCTATAGTTAAGGCTCGTCCCGCAGCAGTTAAAGGACAGTATATCAAGTCCTGCACCGTTGCAACAACAATGGGCCCCGGAATCAGAGTTAATACAGCAAAATACGGCGCATAAGACTATTGACAAAATAGTTTTTATGTGGTAATATTCTAATGTTGTTTATTCTAAAGACAGCAGGTTCTTAAAAAGATTAAAAGGTTTTATGCCTTGCCCGCCGAGGAAGAAACAGGAAGAAAACTATGTATTTTTTCGTCCTTTCTTTTTCTGCGGAAAAGGGAAGGACTTTTTTCTTGCAAAAAGCGAACGGAGGTGAATATAAATGCCGAACGTAAACGTATTAGAGAAAAAGAAAGCATATGTTGAATCTCTTGTAGAGAAATTAACAGATGCAGCAAGTATCGTTATTGTTGACTATAAGGGTATCACCGTTGCTGATGATACAAAGCTCCGTAAAGAGCTTAGAGAAGCAGACGTTGATTACTTCGTAGTTAAAAATACAATGCTTCGTTTTGCAGCAGAAAAACTCGGTCTTACCGAGCTTGATGCCAGCATTTTAAGCGGAACAACAGCTATCGCTGTTTCTAAAACAGATGTTGTTTCTCCCGCAAAAATCTTAGCTAAGCAGGCTGAAGCCGCTGATAGTACTTTCAGCATCAAAGCCGGCTATATCGAAGGTAAGTTCGCTGATTTGGAGGAGATCAAGGCTATCGCAAAGCTTCCTTCCAGAGAGGTTCTTATCGCTCAGGTTCTTGGTGGCTTAAATGCCCCGATTACCGGTCTTGCAATTGCGCTTAATGCAATCGCTGAAAAGCAGAGTGCTTAAAAAATTAAATTAAAATTAAAAAGTTAAATTTATTGGAGGTAAATTATCATGGCTTCAGAGAAAGTTTTAAAATTTGTTGAAGAAGTTAAAGAGTTATCCGTTATGGAATTAGCAGAGCTCGTTAAGGCTCTCGAAGAGGAATTCGGAGTTTCCGCTACTGCAGTTGCAGTTGCTGCTCCCGGTGCTGCTGCTGCAGCTCCCGCTGCTGAAGAGAAAACTGAGTTTGACGTTGTTCTCGCAGAGGTTGGCGCTAACAAAATGGCAGTTATCAAAATCGTTAAGGACGTTACCGGTCTTGGTCTTAAAGAAGCAAAAGACCTCGTTGACGGCGCTCCTAAAACCCTTAAAGAAGCAGCTTCCAAAGCAGAAGCTGACGATATCAAAGCTAAGCTCGAAGAAGCTGGCGCAAAAATCGAACTTAAGTAATTTAAAGTTTGAAACATTAAAGCCGAGTGCAAAAGCGCTCGGCTTTTTCTTTTCGCCCCTAAAGACACCAATATAAAACGGTTTTGCTTATGTGAGGAGGGTATATTTGGCAAGGCTGAGCGATTGACAATAAGGCGGGAAATAACTATAATTAAAATCATAAACATATAGAAACAAAGAACAAAACATATTATTTAAACATGGTAAAAATGAAAGGTGGTAAAATTGAAAAAACTCAGCAAAATATTATCCGTTTCTCTATCTGTCGTTTTAACAATGGTTTTTGTTCATTTAGGAACTCCTGTTTCAAATGCCGCAACTTCATATACAGAGGGCTATTATACATATACGGTAACTAACGGGGAAGCTACAATAACTGATGTTGATACTTCAATAAGCGGGGAGATAACAATACCCTCTACCTTGGGGGGATATCCTGTTACAAGCATTGGCGCGTTAGCATTCTTTAATTGTTCGAGCATTACAAGCGCAACTATCAGCGATAGTGTTACGGCTATTGGCGGTCGGGCATTTGCCGATTGTAATAATTTGGCAACCATTAAATATAATGGAACCAAAGATAATTGGAACAAGATTGATATCGGCAGCGGTTTTCCTTGCGAGATAACTATAATTTATCTTAAAGAAAACGGCTGGAAAATGGAAAACGGAATATGGTATTACTATGCAGACGGAGTTAAAAAGACCGGTTGGCTTCAGCTTGGAAACACATGGTATTATCTGAATTCCGATGGCTCTATGCAGACGGGCTGGTTGAAGTTAGGCGATACTTGGTATTATCTGACTTCGAGCGGAGCTATGGCTACAGGCTGGGTTAAAGACGGAAACACATATTATTACTTTAACCAGAGCGGCGCTATGGTGACGGGCTGGTTACAAGATGGCGGTAGTTGGTATTACTTAAAAGACAATGGCGCTATGCAGACAGGTTGGTTAGAGCTTGACGGAGCGCGGTATTATTTTGACCAAAGCGGCGCGATGCAAATCGGCTGGGTAGTTATTGACGGAATAAAATATCTTTTTGATAATGACGGAAAATGTGTTGAGGGTGCCCACTCTTTTGTTATAGATATTTCTAAATGGCAAGGAAATATTGATTGGGATAAGCTCAAAGCAACTAATATAGATGCAGTTATTTTACGCAGCAGCTACGGCGGCGAAACAGCCGAAGATTACAACAACGCTAAAGATTCAAGTTTTGCCAAATATATTGAAAATTTAAACAGACTCGAAATACCCTATGGCACCTATCATTTCAATACTGCAGCAACAGTCGAAATAGCCGAGATACAGGCACAAAATGTTATCAGGATTTTAAAAGAATCGGGCGCAAACCCCACATATCCTGTATTTGTTGACATTGAAACCAATGGGGGTGATTGCGATTTAATTGCGATAGCAAAGGTTTATATGGAAGTTTTCATTGAAAACGGATATAAGCCGGGAATATATGCAAACCAATATTATTGGGAAAATTATCTTAATGCTCCCGAATTCAATGCTTATTACAAATGGATTTCAAACTACGGCATTGACAATGGATATCCGAGTGCTACCTTTGCACCGAAAGACGGTATTGAAAATTATGCCATATGGCAGTATACATCGGTAGGTATAATTGACGGGATAACCGAAAACACAACCGATTTTAACGCTTTATTTGATTGGTATGAGAAGCCTGACGGTTGGACTGAAATAAGCGGTAAAAAGTTTCTTTATGAAAATGGTTATGTTAAATTTGGCTGGGTGCGTGAAAATGGCAATTTAATATACCTTAAGCCTTCCGGCGAAATGGCTATTGGTTGGTTAAAAATTGATGAAACCTGGTACTATTTTGATAACAACGGTGTGATGCAGACGGGTTGGTTGAAGTTAGGCGATACTTGGTATTATCTGAAAGACAGCGGCGCTATGGCGACGGGTTGGTTGAAGTTAGGCGATACTTGGTATTATTTAAGCCCCGGAGGCGCTATGCAGACGGGTTGGTTGAAGTTAGGCAATACTTGGTATTATCTGACTTCGAGCGGAGCTATGGCTACAGGCTGGTTGCAAGATGGCGGTAGTTGGTATTATTTAAGCCCCGGAGGCGCGATGCAGACAGGGTGGTTGAAACTCGGAAGCGCATGGTATTATCTGACTTCGAGCGGAGCTATGGCGACAGGTTGGCTCAAACTCGGAAATACCTGGTATTATTTAAAGGACAGCGGAGCTATGGCGACAGGAATTCTTAATATAGGCGGGAAAACCTACAAATTCAGTTCTTCGGGCGCTTGGATAGCGTAAAAATTTAATAATACGATAAAAAATCACCATAGATTAGAAATAGCCTATGGTGATTTAGTGTTTTGGTGAAGTGTTTTGATTTCATGCGAAGAAAAAGAGATTAAATAATGGTGTTGAAAAATGTAAAAAAAGGTGTTATACTATAAATAATAGTATTGGTATAATGCCAAAATGGGACTGAGGGAGAAGTTAGAATGAACGTTACGGGCAAGGTTAAGGTTGAAATTTGCGGAAAGACATATACCCTTATAACAAGGGAAGACGAGGCTTATGTTGCGGATTTGGCAAAGAGGATAACCCGCGCGGTTGACGACATACTTCGCGATACTCCGACACTTAATTTAGCTTCGGCTTTATCTTTAGTTTGCATGGATTTTGCTGATGATCTTATGAAGCAGCAGCAGAGCAGCGATAATCTTCGTGCGCAGATAAGAGATTATGTTAACGAGGCAGGCAAGGCTCATATGGAAGCTGATAATTTAAGAAAAGAGCTTGCAGATAAAGAGCGCGAAATTCAGGATCTTAAAAATCGCTTGGGACTTCGCGATCTTCGCAACAGCATAGACTAATTTTTTTACTTTGAGATTTTTTGGGGGTTGCATCAATTGATGCAACCCTATTTTCTAAAGAAAGGGGAAAAGGCATGGCTGAGATACTCGCTCCTGCAGGGAGCAAAGAGGCACTTATAGCCGCTGTTCGAAGCGGAGCAGATGCGGTTTATTTGGGACTACGGGATTTAAGCGCCCGAAAAAACGCTGAGAATTTTTCGCCCGAAGAATTAATTTCAGCCTGCCGATACTGCCGCGAGAGAGGCGTTCGGGTTTATCTTGCGGTGAATACCCTTATAAAGGACAACGAATTCGGCATCGCAAGAAAGGTAGCGGAAGCCGCAGCTAAAGCCGGGGTTGATGCTCTTATCGTAGCCGATTTGGGGCTTATTCGCTATTTTTCTAAAACCGTTCCCTCTATTCCGATACACGCTTCTACCCAATGCACCGTTTTATCGGAGGAAGCGGCAAAATTTTTAGAGGGTCTTGGTGTTAAAAGGATTGTTTTAGGGCGAGAGCTATCCAAAGAGGAGATTATAAAGATAAGAAAAGCCGTTAAATGCGAGCTTGAGGTTTTTGTTCACGGGGCTTTATGTATGTCGGTTTCGGGGCAATGTCTTTTTTCCTCGTATTTAGGGGGCAGAAGCGGAAACAGAGGACTTTGCGCCGCGCCCTGCCGACTACCCTTTAAATCGGATATTTCGGGCAACAGCTATGCTCTTTCGTTAAAGGATAATTCGCTTTATGACAAGATAGGTGAGCTTTCCGAAATCGGGATAGAATCATATAAAATAGAGGGGCGAATGAAGCGGCCCGAATATGTTTCGGCGGCGGTTAAAAGCCTTCGCGATGCTATAGATAAGGGAAACTATGACAAGGAGCTTTTAGAAAATGTTTTCTCGCGAGATGGGTTTACCTCGTCTTATTTTGATGGGAATCTAAAGAGCGGTCTTTTCGGGATAAGGGAAGACGGAAGCGGTATTTCAGAGGCAGAGGCTTTCCCTCGGATACATGAATTTTACAAGGCGGAGAGGGCGAGAATACCGATTCGGGCAGCGGTAGAATTTACCGAAAAAGGATTTAAGCTAACATTTTCCGACGGCGAAAGAGAGGTTAGCCGCTTTTCCGATTTGGTATCTCCTGCGAAGACAAGGGCGGTAGATAAAGAGATAATAGAAGAGAAGCTGTCAAGGCTCGGTTCAACGCCTTTTTATTTGGAAAAGGCGGATATATCCCTTTCCGATGGGCTATATATAAGCCTTTCGGAGATAAACAGGCTTAAAGGGGAAGCGGCGGAAGAGCTTTTAAGACTTCGCGGAGAATTTTCTCCGATAGAAATTTATGATTATGAGTTTTCTGCGGCTCCTAACTATAAGGGAAGTCCTAATAGAAGATATGCTTATTTGAAAAATACTGAACAGGCGGAAGAATTCGACAAAATTTTTACCGACATATCTAAAATTTATTTATTTCCGCCCGAAAAAACCGTTATAGCTATGCCGCGCTATTTTTCTCCCGAAAAGGGGATTATTTTAAGAGAGAAGCTGAAAGAGGCATATTCCAAAGGCTATAGATATGCCTCGGCTGATAATCTAAACGCTTTAGGGCTTCTTTTGGAATTTGATTTTAACATTATCGGAACGGCGGGGCTTAATGTTTTAAACAGCGAGAGTATTCGCCTTTTAGAAGAAGCGGGAATAAAAGAGCTTATTTTATCGACGGAAAATTCCTTTGCGGGAATACGCTCGATGAAGAGCAATATTCCTTTAGGTATTGTTTTATATCAATATACTCCGCTTATGCTTCTTCGCGCTTGTCCGATAAGAGGGGCGCGCGACTGTGGCAGCTGCAGATATCGAGGCGGAGTTTTGCGCGACCGCAAAGGCATAGAGTTTAAAATTCGATGCTCGGAAGAATATTCGGAGCTTCTTAACAGCCGACCGCTTTGCACAAATGGAAAAGAGGATAAAATTTTCGGCGCTGAGATAGGATACTATGATTTATCTGAGAAAAAACCTTTAGAAGAATACACCTTAGGTCTTTATGAAAACAAGCTCATATAAAGCTGAAACAGCCCCCAAACGAAACCGTTTGGGGGCTTGTTTCTAAAAAGGAAAAGGGGGCATTTAAGCCAAAAAGGGGACATGAACCCTTTCGGCAATTTTATAATACCGCGAAGATGTGAAGTTTGTGTGAAAGGGAGATAAAACAAAGGTGAATTTATTGGAATTTCTTGAAAGATTTTTTTAAGGGGAGTATAATCTAAGAGAAAGGAAGATTTGAAATATGAAATGCAGAATGGATAAAGAGATAACTATTTTAACGAGCCTTTGCGATAATACGGCTCATATTTCAGTTCCGAGCATAATTTCGCTTTTTATGGATTTAGCGAGCGAGCATGCACCGAAAATCGGACTTGGCGCAGAGGTTTTAGCCGAAAAGGATATGTTTTGGATAACTGTTAGGACGAAGATTGCGATTAATAAACGACCGAAAATGCCTGAAACTGTTACAGCTTCGACATGGCCTGAGGCTCCGGGGAGAATTCGCTGCAACAGATATTATAAGCTATCGCGCGATAGTGAAGATTTGGTTTTAGGAAAGACCGAATGGGCGATAATTGATAAAAATTCGGGAAGACCTGCAAGAATTTCCGATATTTACCCTGATGGCTTAGACCATATTGAAGACGATTTATCTTTAGGCTCTTTTTCGAAGATATCGGAAGATATTTCGACCTGCGAAAAAATAGACAGCTATTTTATTCGCTCGACCGACATAGATTTGGCTCAGCATATGAACAATGCCGCTTATATAAGGGCGCTTTTTGGGGCTTTCTCTACCAAAACCTTGGAAAAAATGGAGGTAAAGGGACTTGAGGTTAATTTCAGAGCGCCTTGCTACGAGGGCGAGAGCTTGGATATTTACAAAAGAAAAACAGAAGACGGCGCCGAATTTATAATGCTAAAGGAAGACGGAAAAGCGGCGGCAACTGTTAAAATAGAGTATTAAAACAAAGCTTGGCGGCTACCTTAATAGGGTAGCCGCCAAGAGCTTTTATTGGTTATTTTTTAAATATTCGTCGATAGCGTTCGCGGCCTTTTTGCCTGCGCCCATAGCTAAAATAACGGTTGCGGCGCCTGTTACGGTATCTCCGCCTGCATAAACCTTATCGCGGCTTGTTTTCATTGTTTCTTCGTTAACAATAAAGCAGCCTCGGCGGTTAGTTTCAAGTCCGGGGGTTGTTGTTCGGATTAAGGGATTAGGGCTTGTACCGATTGACATTATAGCGGTATCAACCTCTAATTCGAAATTACTGCCCTTTATTTCGGAAACCGATTGTCTGCCGCTTTCATCGGGCGCGCCGAGCTCCATTTTAACGCATTCCATCGCGCGAACTCTTCCGCTTTCATCGCCTAAGAGACGGACAGGGTTAGTTAACATTAAAAATTCGATGCCCTCTTCTTTAGCATGGTGCACCTCTTCTAAACGGGCGGGCATTTCCTTTTCGCCGCGGCGATAAACTATGTAAACCTTTTCAGCGCCGATGCGCTTTGCGCATCTTGCCGCGTCCATCGCAACATTTCCTCCGCCGACTACGGCGACAGCCTTGCTTTTTAAAATCGGGGTATCGCTTTCTTCTAAATATGCTTTGCATAGGTTTATACGGGTTAAATATTCGTTAGCCGAATAAACTCCTACTAAGGCTTCGCCCTCGATTCCCATAAATCGGGGAAGACCTGCGCCTGTTCCGATAAATACGGCTTCGAAGCCATCTTCTATAAGCTCATCAATAGACATACATTTGCCGATTACCATATTGGTTTTTATCTCGGCGCCCATCTCTTTTAGCTTTTCAACCTCGTTTTTAACTATCGCTTTGGGAAGACGGAATTCTGGGATACCATAAACCAAAACGCCGCCTGCGGTATGGAATGCTTCAAAAACGGTTACGCTATAGCCCTTTTCGGAAAGCTCTGCCGCTACGGTTAGCCCCGACGGGCCGCTTCCGATAACGGCTACCTTTTTGCCGAGTGAAGAGGGCTTTTTCTTTTTATCAAGTCCGTTTTCTCTTGCCCAATCGGCAACGAAGCGCTCGAGTCTGCCGATACCAACGCTTTCGCCCTTAATTCCTCTTACGCAATATTTCTCGCATTGGCTTTCCTGAGGGCATACTCTTCCGCAAACTGCGGGGAGAGCATTAGTTGAGGATATTATTTCATAAGCCTTTTGAAATTCTCCCTCAGAAACCGCCTTTATAAATTCGGGAATTCTGACACCCACGGGGCAACCCGAAACACAGGGCTTATTTTTGCAGTTCAAGCAGCGGTTAGCTTCATTTATTGCCATTTCGGCGGTTGTATATCCTAAAGAAACCTCAAGAAAATCTTTATTTCTTATATTCGGATCTCTTTCTACGGCGGGAGTTTTTCTCGGGTCCATATTAGGCATTTTTATCACCTCTGATTTTACAAAAATGCTCGTCCTTTTCTTTTTCGATATTGCGGTATGTAGCGTTTCGGCTCATAAGCTCAGAAAAATCTACCTTGTGACCATCAAAATCGGGCCCGTCAACACAGGCGAATTTTATCTCTCCGCCAACGGTTACTCGGCAGCCGCCGCACATACCTGTTCCGTCTATCATAATAGGGTTTAAGGAAACTATTGTTTTAATGCCGAAAGGTCTTGTTGCCTCTGCAACCGCTCTCATCATAGGAACGGGGCCTATGGCGATAACCAAGTCATAGTTTTCGCCCGATTCGATAAGGGACAAAAGCTTTGTTGTTACAAAGCCTTTTTCGCCATAAGAGCCGTCATCAGTTGTTATATATAAATTATCGGAAACCGCGCGCATCTCTTCTTCTAAAATTACGATATCGCGGTTTCTGAAACCTGCTATCATATCAACCTTTGCGCCAATGAAAGACAGCATTTTCGCCTGAGGATATGCAATAGCGCAGCCTACACCGCCGCCGATTACTGCTACTTTTTTATGTCCTTCAAGCTCTGTCGGCATACCTAAGGGGCCTGCAATATCTAAAATGCTATCGCCTTTTTCCAAAGAGGCTAAAAGTCTGGTAGATTTTCCAACAGCCTGACATATAATCGTTATAGAGCCTTTTTCGCGGTTATAATCGGAAACGGTTAAAGGAACCCTCTCTCCGTTTTCATTTACTCTGAAGATAATAAACTGACCGGGGAGCACCTTTCTTGCTACATGAGGAGCCGCTATTTCCATAAGAAAGACATTTTCATTAAGCTGTTTTTTCTCTAAAATCTTATACATAAGGAAATCCTTTCTGAAAATAAAACGGCAACCCTAAAAAGGGTTGCCGAAAAAACACTAAAATCAGATGTTGTCAAATCCGCTGTCAACCAAGCGGACTAAAGAATCAACAGCAAGCGCCTCGTCTGTTCCGTCGGCAATGATTTTGATCTTGGTATCTCCAACGATGCCGAGAGAAAGAACTCCGAGAAGACTTTTTGCATTAACTCTTCTATCCTCTTTCTCAATCCAGATAGAAGCTTTGAATTCGTTTGCCTTCTGAATAAAAAATGTTGCGGGGCGAGCGTGGAGCCCGATTTGGTTTTTAACAGTTACTTCTTTAACAAACATAAGAAATCTCCTTTATTCTGCCGCCTTTTAGACAGGATTGATTGTTTCTTTACTAAAGTTATCAAAACTAACTCAATATTATTATATCACAAAAGGCGGAAAGGTCAATGAAATATTTTCTTTTTAAGATAAATTTTTTAAAATTTTTAGCAAAGATACAAAATATTGGGGCGCAGAAGTTTATTAATTTGGGGAAAATACCGTGTAACAGGCGGATTTAAAAGGAGAAGCCTTGCTTACTTTGGTGTTTTGTGGTACAATAAAACCGAACTTAATTGGAGGAAAATATGGAACAGTTTCATTCGAACGAATATTTCTCGATAAGGGAAATGAGAAGAAAAGAAGAAAAGGAATTAGGGGCAGCCTATAACAAGGTTTCCTTAGCGCCGATAATTATGATGGCGGTAAGCTATATTATAAGCTTTGTTTATTATATTTTAACCCTCTTTATTCCGAATATAACCTCTGATACTGCGATAGAGATAGTTAATTTTATCGCATATATCCTTGCGCTTTTAATTCCTGCGGGAGTAGTTTTTCTTCTTTGTCGAAAAAATGGAGATTTCCCGACTGCCGCACCGCCGAAAACTTCAATATTTTTCCCGACACTTGCTTTAAGCTTCGGGGTTTCATACCTTGGAAACTATGTTTCAAATTATATCGCGGCTATCGCTTCCTATTTCGGAATAACCTTTACTCAGCCTGATTTTACAGCGCCTGAGGGCGGAATATCATTCTTTTTATATTTTATTCAGATAACTATCGGAGCGGGGCTTTTCGAGGAACTGCTTTACAGAGGAGTTGTTTTAGGCGCTCTTCGCCGACACGGAGATAAATTAGCGATTTTAGTTTCGGCTTTTCTTTTTGCTTTAATGCACGGTAATTTCGTTCAGATGCCCTTTGCATTTGTACTCGGCATTTTCTATGGCTATATGGTATGCCGAACGGGAAGCATTATTTATTCGGTTATATTCCACGCGCTGAATAATACCATAAGCGTTTTAATGACGCTTTGTTTGGAGCTGTTCGGAGAGGATATTTATTATAATATAAGCGTTTGTTTTGTAGTTTTAAGCTTAGTTCTTGGAGCTATAGGACTTACAAGCGAAATTATAAAGGCGAAAAGAGGGGCTGTTCCGCCCTTAAAAAAGGATACAGGAATACTTACGACCGCTGAGAAGTTCGGAAGACTTTTCCGCTCCCCTGTAGCTTGGGTTACGATTATAATATTCGGCGTTATGGCTCTCGGATATATAGAAATCGGAGGGTAAAATGGACGAGATTTTTATGCGCGAGGCTTTAAAGGAAGCGGCAAAAGCGGCGAAAAAGGGAGAAACTCCCGTTGGCGCAGTTATAGTTCGCGACGGCAAAATTATTGCGAGGGCGCATAATTTAAGAGAAAAAAAGAAAAACGCTCTTCAGCATGCGGAGGTTTTAGCTATAAACAAGGCTTGTAAACTTCTCGGCGGCTGGCGGCTTATCGGCTGCAGTCTTTATGTTACATTAGAGCCTTGTCCGATGTGCGCGGGGGCTATTATAAATTCGAGGATAGAAAGGGTAGTTTTCGGAGCGAGCGATAAAAAGGCAGGGTCCTGCGGCTCGGTTGTAAACCTTTTTGAGCTTCCCTATAACCATAAACCCAAGGTTATTTCGGGGGTTTTGGAAGAGAATTGCGGCTCGATACTTACCGAATTTTTCAAAGCTTTACGGAGAAATAAAAAATGATAAAATGCGCAGTTTTTGACCTTGACGGGACCTTACTTAATACCTTAACTACCATAGCGTATTATTGCAATAAGAGCTTGGAAGCATTAGGGTTAGAGCCTATTGAAACCGAGAAATACAAATATTTTGTAGGCGAGGGCGCGGCGAAGCTGATACATAGAATTTTAGAGTATCGCGCATTTTCGGCTTCGGCTGAAAGAGAGGCCGAGATTTTAAATGAATATGTCAGCAGTTATAATAAAAACCCCGAATATTTAACTGCGGTTTATAATGGGATAGAGCCTCTTTTGGATAGGCTTTCGGAAGAGGGGATATCAATCGCGGTGCTTTCAAATAAGCCCGAAAGCTCGGTAAAGCCCCTTGTCGAAAAGTTTTTTGGGAACGAAAGATTTTCTATAGTTTCGGGGCAAAAAGAGGGCGTTCCGAGAAAGCCCGATCCGACAGCCCTTTTTGAGATTTTAGAGAAGCTTGGTGCAACACCCGAAGAATGCCTTTATATCGGCGACACCTCGACCGATATGAAAACGGGTAAGGCGGCAGGAACTTTTACCGTCGGTGTTTTATGGGGCTTTAGGGACAGAGAAGAGCTAATAGAAAACGGCGCCGATTTTATCGCAGAAAACCCAATGCAAATTGCGGAGCTTATATAACAAAAAAGCAAACTCGTCTGAGTTTGCTTTTTTAGTTATCGGCTTTTTCTAAAGTCCGAGAAGATAATCGACCGAAACATTATAAAACTGAGAAAGGGTTATTAAATGATGAACGGGGATCTCGCGTTTGCTGCTTTCGTATAGCTGATATTGTTGGCTCGTTATTTCTAAAACAGAAGCAATATCAGCCTGAGTTTTATCGCTGTCCTCTCGCATATCTCTGAGCCTTGGGTAAAGGTACATAAAAACAACCTTTCTAAGATAAAATCAAGAAGATTTATTTCTTTTTCATTGTAAGGGAGATGCGCTTTTTATTTGTATCGACTGAGAGGACATAGACTTTAACGATATCGCCGACCGAGAGCTCTTCTGAGGGGTGGCGAATGAAGCGGTCGCAGATTTCGGAGATATGGACAAGCCCGTCTTCATGGACACCGATATCAACGAATGCACCGAAATCGACGACGTTTCTTACGGTACCTGTAAGCTCCATGCCCGGTTTTAAGTCCTCTAAGGACATAACATCGCTTCTGAGCATAGGGGCGGGGAGGTCGTCGCGCGGGTCGCGCCCAGGCTTAGCTAAAAATTCTGCGATATCTATAAGGGTTGGAACACCGATTCCGATTTCCTCGGCTGTTTTATCTGCTCCGCGAAGACTTAACTTTTCGGAGATATTCGAAAGCTTTCCCGATACAACGTCTTTTTCCGTAAAGCCTAATAAAGAGATAAGCTTTTCTGCCGCATCATAGCTTTCGGGGTGTACGGCGGTTGAATCGAGGGCGTTTTTACCGCCTACGATTCTGAGAAAGCCCGCGCACTGCTGAAAGGCTTTAGGACCGAGCTTGGGGACCTTTTTAAGCTCACTTCTTGATTTAAAGGCTCCGTTTTCCTCGCGGTAAGCAACGATATTCTGCGCTACCGAGTCCGAAAGGCCCGAAACGCGGGATAAAAGAGGCGCAGATGCGGTATTTAAATCGACACCCACAGAGTTTACGCAGGCTTCAACAACACCCGAAAGGGCATTGCCAAGCTCGGCTTGGGGCATATCATGCTGATACTGACCGACACCGATAGCCTTAGGATCTATTTTAACAAGCTCGGCTAAGGGGTCTTCAAGTCTTCTTGCTATGGAAACGGCGCTTCTCAGCGAAACATCATAATCGGGGAATTCCTTAGCGGCAAGCTTGGAAGCCGAATAAACGCTCGCGCCCGCTTCGGAAACTACCATATATTTTACCTCTAATCCTAACTTTTTAATTAAATCGGCGGCGAAAACCTCAGTTTCGTGGCTCGCAGTACCGTTTCCTATTGCGATTATTTCAACCGAATGCTTTTTTATAAGCTCGGAGATTGTTTTTTCGGCCTCTGCTATTTTATTATGAGGCGGAGCGGGATAGATAACCGAGGTTGCAAGGACCTTGCCCGTTTCATCTATAACGGCTACCTTACAGCCCGTTCTGTAACCGGGGTCAAGCCCTAAGGTTACCTTTCCTTTAACGGGGGGCTGCATAAGCAGCTGCTTTAGATTAAGGGCGAAAACCTTTATTGCCTTTTCGCTTGCATTATCTGTAAGCTCGTTTCTTATCTCTCTTTCCAAAGAGGGGAATAAGAGGCGGTTATAGGAATCCTTAGCGGCATTTTCGAGGAACTCTTTATAGGGGTTAGAGTCTTTCGCGTAGGAAGAGTTTATTATTTTTAAGGCGCGTTCCTCTTCAAATTCGACAGAAGCCTTTAAAATTCCCTCTTTTTCGCCGCGGTTTATTGCTAAAATTCTGTGAGAGGCTACCTTGGAAAGCTTTTCTTTAAAGCTTTTATACATTTCATAAACACCCATATCTTCCTTATCGGAAGATGCCGAAAGGAAGCCGAAGTTAGAGCAAACAACCCTTAGGCGCTTTCTTATAGAAGCGTCGTCGGAAATTATTTCGGCTATGATATCATTAGCTCCTGCTAAAGCCTCTTCGGGAGAATTAACACCTAACTCTTCGTTTATATATTCTGCCGCTAAAGCTTCAAGGGGAGTATCGTTTTCGGGGTTTAAGATGCTATCGGCTAAAGGCTTTAAGCCTTTGGCTAAAGCGATAGTTGCCCTTGTTTTGCGCTTGGGGCGGAAGGGGCGATATATATCTTCAATCTCGGTCATGGTTACAGCCTGCTCGAGTGCTACAGATATTTCCTCTGTCATAGCGCCCTGCTCTTCTATAGAAGCGCGGACTGTTTCTCTTCTTTCGTCTAACGAGCGAAGATAGGAGAGTCTGTCGGCAAGCTCTCTTAAAACCTGATCGTCTAAAGAGCCTGTCATTTCCTTGCGGTATCGGGCGATGAAGGGAACTGTATTACCGTCGTCTAAAAGTTTTACGGCATTTTCAACCTGAGTTTGTCTTAAAGAAAATTCTAATGTCAGAGCTTTTATAATATCCATTTTCTGCCTCCGTTTATGAGTTTAAATACAGCTTAGATTATATCAAAAAAATCCTTTTCTTGCAACCGCTTGACACCTTTATTTTTATAATGGTATAATTATCTAAATTGGAGATGTTTAAAATTGAAAACCGAGATTTATTTAATTCGCCACGGACAGAGTACCTCTAACCTGACGAGGATATTTACAGGTCAGGTCGATGCAGATTTAACCGAGCTGGGAAAGGCTCAAGCGAGGGCAACGGCTGAATTTTTAAAGGACAAAAAAATAGAGGCGGTTTATTCGAGCTGTTTGAAAAGGGCATATGAAACGGCAGAGCCGATAGCCGAAAACATAGGACTTCGGGTTATTCCCATAAAGGAGCTTAATGAGCATTTTTTCGGCTCCTGGGGCTCGATGAGCTATGATGAGGTAAAGGAAAAATATCCTTTGGAATATGATGCCTTTAAAAATGATATAGGCATTTTTAAAGCGCCTGAGGGAGAAAGCTCCGAGGATGTAAGAAAAAGGGTTTCTTTTGCGGCTGAAAAAATTATTAAAGAGAACGAGGGCAAAAAAATAGCCATCGCAACACACGGGATAGTTATAAAAAGCCTTTTAACCTTTTGGCAAAACAAGCCGATTACAGAGATGAAAAATGAGCCTGTTGTTACAAACGGCTCGGTTACGATAGTCGAATATGAAAACGGGGAATACAGAATAGTTTTAAAAGGGGCCGACGAGCATCTCAAAGAGCTTAAAACCGATGCTCCTAAATTATAACGATTATTAAAAAATATGTTGAGTTTTTTGAAAGGGTGGGTTATAATATGGTTATGAATAATTTTTTAAAGGAAAAGAAGAAAAAATCAGGAGGAAGTTCAATGTTTTCTTTCAGAAAAGATATCGGAATTGACCTTGGAACAGCGAATACGCTTGTTTTCATGAAGGACAAGGGAATTATAATGAGAGAGCCGTCGGTTGTGGCGGTTGAGAAAAAGACAGGTGTTGTTCGTTTTGTAGGCCATGAGGCTAAAGAGGTTATCGGAAGAACTCCCGGCTCCATCGTTGCTATAAAGCCTTTGAAAGACGGCGTTATTGCTGATTTTGATATTACGGCAAGTATGCTCCAGATATTCCTTAAAAAGGTTTTAGGAAATACATTCTTCTCCCGTCCCCGCGTTATTATCTGCATTCCTTACGGAGTTACCGCGGTTGAGAAAAGGGCTGTTGGCGAGGCTGCAACAGCAGCAGGAGCAAGACACGTTGAGATTATCGAAGAGCCTATGGCGGCTGCTATCGGAGCAGGTCTTCAGGTTTCGGAGGCTGTAGGAAGCATGGTTGTTGATATCGGCGGCGGAACTACCGAGGTTGCGGTTATTTCCTTGGGAGGTATTGTTGCTTCGCGCTCGGTTCGCGTTGCAGGCGATGAGTTTGACAGAAGCATTATTGCTTACATCAAGAAAAAATACAATATTTTAATCGGTGAGAGAACTGCCGAGGAGATAAAGATAAATATTGGCTCAGCTTGGGAATATGATGACGAGGGAACTATGGAGATTAAGGGAAGAAACCTTATCGACGGACTTCCTATAAATATCAGCATCGAAGCTTGGGAGATAAGAGAGGCTTTAAGAGAGCCTTTGATGCAGGTTGTTGATGCAATTAAGGCTACATTAGAGAAAACTCCGCCTGAGCTTGCCGCAGATATTATCGACTATGGTATTGTTCTTACCGGCGGCGGCGCTTTGCTTCGCGGACTCGGCAACCTTATTACCAGCGAAACCGGAATGCCTGTCAGAATTGCAGAGGATCCGCTGGATTGCGTTGCGAAGGGAACGGGCATGACATTAGAGAATTTCGATGTTTTGAAGGATGTTCTTACCAGCGCAGATTATTAATCCGAATAAGATATGACCGCAGACCGATGCCTGTATTAGGGCTCTCTCTGCGGTTTATGATTTGCGGGAGGCATAAAAAGTATGCGAAAATTTTTCAGCAGCATAACCTTTAAAATCGTTTTGGCGATAGCGGTTGTTCTCGCCGGACTTATGGTTTATTCGGCGGCAAATCCAGGAGAAACCTCTTTTATAGAGAAGATGCTGACGGTTGTAGCGGCGCCTTTTCAGGGAATCGCTTCCTCTATAAGCTCATCGGTTTCTACATTTTGGACTAACATTACAAGTCCTCACAGAATAGCCAAGGAAAATGAAGAGCTAAAAGCAGAGATAGCCGATTTAAAAAATCAGATGGTCGATTTTGAAAACTATAAAAACGAAAACGAGCGAATGAAAGAGCTTTTGCAGATAAAAGAGGAAAATCCTAATTTAACATTAGTATCCGCCGATATTATCGGCAGAGATACCGATGATTACGGAACATCTTTTACCATCGACAAGGGCTCGTTTTCGGGCGTTTCGCTTCGCGATGCCGTTATAACACCTGCGGGAATGGTAGGGGTTGTAACCGAGGTTTTCCCAACCTCCGCGAGGGTTACAACTGTGCTTAGCACCGATTTGCAGATAGGCGCGAGAATTTTAAGAACGAGAGATACGGGGGTTTGCGGAGGGGTTACCTCATGGGCTTTAAACTCTACGATGAAGCTTTCCTATATTTCGCGAGATTCCAAGGTTGCCGCAGGCGACTTGGTTGTTACCAGCGGCGCGAGCGGACTTTATCCTGAAGATTTGATTTTAGGAACTGTAAGAGAGGTTTTATCCGAACCTAACGGAGTTTCTCTTTATGCGGTTTTGGAAACTATTGAAAACATTAACGACATAAAGGGTGTTTATGTTGTAACCGATTTCGGAGTTTTGGAGGAATAAAAGTGGAAGAAAACAAAACTGCGGCAGAAGAAAACCGCATTATCAGAGAAAAGCGGCTTAAAAGAGGGAAAATAGAGAGCAGAGCTTATACTGCCGTATTTACTGTTTTGGCTTTAGCTGTAGCAATAATTGCGGGAAAGACAAGCATTTTAACCTTTGCTCTTCTCATTTCGCCTTGGCTTTTTTTCGCTGCTCCCTTTGGCAGGCATCTTTATTCATGGGGAAATTTAGCCTACGGATTTTATGTTTTTTATATCTTTACATACATTATGCCGCTTGAGGGCATAACGAGTTTGCAGATTATAGCAATTCTTATTTTTATTTTGTATATTATTTTTTCGTCTGTTAAGGTTTTTCAAGCGATAGCATAAAGGCTTATCTTTACGACAAAAACAACGACTGAGAGGAAGAGGTAAATGCTTAACAAGTCGATTGCGGCTCGCAAGAATATAATTCGTATAGTTGTTCTTGCTGTGCTTCTTTTAATGACATATGTTGCAGATATGGTACCTTTTACATTCTGGCGGGCAGTATCGCCGGATTTTCTCGTTGTGTTTGCGATTACCGTTTCGATGTTTGCCCCTCCTTTGACGGCGGCTTGCTTTGCGGTTGCGGCAGGTCTTTTAAAGGACCTTTCCTCGACGGGAATTTTCGGGTTTCACGGGATTTTATACCTTGTTTTAGCCGTAGCTGTGTCTTTGGTAGTAGCGCTGCTTATAAGAAGAAGCTTTACCAATGCGCTTATTATAAATGCGGTTGGAATTATAATGGCAAAAAGCTTTTATTATTTCATTTTCAATGTTTTGTTTGAAAAAGGCGGAAGAATTGCGCTTTTTTATCGTTCGGTAATTCCCTCGATATTTATAACTATTCTTATCGTTCCGATAACCTATTTTATAATTAAAAAGATAAACGACTATTTGGGAGAGGAGGAGCTTTAGATGAAAACGGCTCAAGGCGGCTTTCAGAAGCGAAGCAGGGTAGTTATCCTGATTTGCATTATAGTAGCCGTTATTTTATGCTATTATTATCGGCTTATGCAGCTGCAGATAGTAAACGGAGCATATTACAGCGCCCTTGCCGAAAGCAGCTTTTCCTCAAGCTCTGCTATTTTAGCGGCGCGCGGAGAGATAATCGACCGAAACGGGCGCCCTTATGCGGTTAATACAATAGGCTATAACATTGTATTCCAGAGAAACTTCTTGCCAAAAGAAACAGAAAATCAAACTATTTTAGAGTTAGCCTCCTTGCTTAGTGCTTCTGATGAAAAATGGAACGATACTCTGCCTATATCCAAAAACGCTCCTTTTATATTTAACGAGGGAGAGGAAGCGGCGGCAGAGGCTTTAAAAACAAAGCTTCGGCTTAACTCTTATGCAACAGCGGAAAACTGCCTTGATGCGCTGTATCAGAAATATTCTCTTGCTGAGAGCGATTACACAGCCGAACAAAAAAGGCTTATAGCGGGAGTTCGCTATGAAATGGAGAAAAGAGAATTTTCTTCTAATAACGACTATGTTTTCAGCACAGGTGTTTCGGTTTCTACGGCGGCTAAATTTTCGGAGCTTTCCTTTAAATACGAGGGAGTTGAGATAGTTTCCCAGTCGGAAAGGGCATATGTTGCATCTACCAGCGCGCCGCATATTATAGGAATTGTTGGCGCGATGAATGAAACCGAATATGAAACATATAAAGCACAGGGCTATAAAATGAGCGACTATGTTGGCAAATTCGGCGCCGAGCAGGCATTTGAAAGCTATTTAAAGGGAACTGACGGAAAAAGGCTTGTAACTCAGGATAAATACGGAAATATTACTTCGGTTAACGAAACGGTTGAAGCCCGTCCCGGAGATACGGTTGTTTTAACCTTAGACCAGACCTTACAAAACGGACTTCAGGAGATTATTGCCGAGCATTTTTCGTGGCTTCAAGCTCGCGGCGGAGAGGGAAAAGATGTTGAGGGAATAAGCATGGTTGTTTTAGATGTTTCCGATGGCGGTGTTTTAGCGGGAGCGAACTACCCCTCATACGACCTTAACAACTATTACGAGGATTATTCCGAGCTTCTTACAGCCGAGGGCAATCCTTTATTCAACCGCTTTTGCAACGGGCTTTACCGCCCAGGCTCTACCTTTAAAACTATGGTTTCCTTGGCGGGGCTTACAGAGGGGATTATAAATCCGAGCTCTACCGTTACCTGCAAACACGTTTACGATTATTATGACGATTATCAGCCGAGCTGCTTAGGACATCACGGCGCGATAAATGTTATGCAGGCGTTGGGATATTCTTGCAATATATTTTACTATGATGTTGGAAGAAGACTCGGCGTTACAAAATTTATGGAATATGCCGCTCTTTGCGGATATTCTTCCAAAACGGGTATAGAAATCGGCGAAGCGACAGGACGACTTGCGGGCCCCGAAACGGCAGAAAGCTTAGGGCTTAGCTGGTACAACGGCGATACCTTGCAGGCGGCAATAGGACAATCGGAAACTACCGTTACCCCTATTCAAATGGCAACTGCAGCTATGACTCTTGCAAACAATGGAGTTCGATATAAAACACATATTTTAAAAGAGGTCAGAAGCTATGACCTTTCTCAAACGGTTTATGAATATGAGCCTGAGGTTTTGGCTAAAATTGATGCTTCCGACGAGGTTTTTGCCGCGATAAAGCAGGGAATGATAAATTCCGCTAATTCAACGGGCTCGGCGGGACTTGCCTCTTTAAAGGTCAAGGCGGCTATAAAAACGGGAACGCCGCAGGTAACCGAGAAAAAGGTCAACCAGTGTATGATAGGCTATGCGCCCGCGGATAATCCGCAGATTGCCTTTGCGGTTATGCAGGAAAACGGCTATTACACCTATAGATTAGTTAGAAATTTCTTGGAATTTTATTTCTCCGAAAAGGAAGTTACAACACCCGACGATATTGGAGTATTGCTTGATTGATATGAAAAAAGAAGCTTTAAAGAAAACGGTTTATCTATGCGGATTTATGGGCTCGGGAAAAAGCACGGCAGGAATGATTTTATCTAAAAACCTTTCTCTTCCCAGAGTTGATACCGATTTTATAATTTCCAAAAAAGAAAATATGCCGATAACCGAAATTTTCGCGAAAAAAGGCGAGGAATATTTCAGAAAGAAAGAAACTCGCCTGCTTTTCAGACTTTCTCATCAGTCGTCCAGAATAGTTTCCTTGGGCGGCGGAACGGTTCTCAGAGAAAAAAATGTTCGGATATGCAAAAAGAAAGGCTTTATCCTTTTTCTTAATGTTCCTTTTGAAACGGTTTATGAAAGGATAAGGCGCAACAATAAAAGACCTATTGCGAACTCTAAAACCAAAGAGGAATTAGAGGAGCTTTATAATTCCCGCCTCATCTCCTATAGAGAGGTTGCCGACATGGAGATTATCGGCGAGGGAAGCGCCGAGCAAACGGCAGAAAAAATTTATGAAGCCTTAAAAGAAAAAGGAATTATAAAATAAAAATACTCGCGACAGAAAAATCTGCCGCGAGTATTTTTATGCCCTCAGAGCCTTCCCCTTAGAGGGGAAGGGGGACCGCTCGCGGTGGATGAGGTGGCAATTTTCTTTATTAGCGCAATGTGAGGGTGAGAGGGCATTGTGTGGTAAATCAGGTAATTACCCGTATTGACAAAAAATCTGTTATTTTTTATACTAATAATAAGCGTTAAGCTAAAGTGAAAACGATTGAGCCTTTAAACAAAATTGTTGAAATATTTAGGAGAAAATGATGAAACTTAAAATACTAACATTTTTTATAGTAGTTTCTCTTTTGTTTACCGGTTGTCGCTATGCTTTAGAAGACAATAGCAGTTTAGATGCATCTGAAGTTAATAGTAGCTTAGTAAATGAGAATTTAGCAATTCCTTATGAAGAAGCCACGCTTTTTCAGAGTTCCCAAAAATCAAGACTGCTAAATGGTCTTTACCTTTATGAGGCAGATAATTATATCGTATATTCTTATAATCGTGTTAAATTAGGCAATTATCATTTATACCTTTATAACAAAAAAACTGGGGAAAATAAAAAGCTAACCACCGAAGGCTCACGATTTAACATATCTTTTTCTATTCGAGGAAACACGATTGCCGCAGAGCTTCAAAGGAGCACAAAAGAAGAAATTTACTTAATTAATCTTGATAATGACGGAAATGTTATAAGTATTAAAAAATTGCCGTTTGCTTCTAAAAATTGGTGTGATTATACTATCTATGGTGATAGTATATATTACGTCAAACGGCATAATATAGGAGAGCCTAACGAAACCTATGAATTCCTAAGATGCGACTTAAGCGGAGAAAATGAGGAACTAATCCGCAGCGGTGTTAAAAATTTTGGTGTCTATGATGATGGATTTTATCTCTCAGAAGAGCAAGCAATCCTTAAATTTGACCCCGAAACCAATGCTGTAAGTAAATTTTACGAAAATAAAGAGGATCCTCGTATTGATCAAGGCGGTTTTAAGGATAACGGATTATTTACATATACTATTTCCTTTGATAGAGAGGGAGTCGATCTTGAACCCGGAACCAATGTCGTTGACCTTAAAACAGGGAAACATTATGATATAATCCCCTCTTTTGCCGATGAATGGTGGATGACACTGGTTTTTGGCAGAGATGATGAAAATTTTTATTTTGATATGTATAGGGAAGAGCCTATATATGTTTATACTGTTTACTCCTATAATATAGCCACAGGAGAGATAAAACCCCATAAAGAGATAAGCTATAGTCTTAATCTTAAAAACTATAAAGGTGAAACCTTGGAAAACAAGGATAGAACTGCAAGGGTCATAAGTTCGGCAGGAACAAAGCGTTATTATATCTATGGTGATGATATTTATTTTGAGGACTTAATAGAAAAGTAAAGTTAACTGAATATCTAAAACAAGGCGGTATCAAGAGATACCGCCTTGTTTTTTCCTGTTTCATACCCAAATCAAATTTTTCCACACAACACCCCTCCTCGCGTTACCCACACGGGCGCGCCCCAAATCAAACTCTACTGTCGGTAGAAGTGGTGTGTGTGGATTTTGGGCACAAAAAAGGCTTTGACTGCAATGGTCAAAGCCTTTTTATAATGTTATAACAGGTTTATTTCTCGATTAAGAGCTCGGCGATTTGAACGGCGTTGGTTGCGGCGCCTTTTCTTACCTGATCGCCGCAGCAGAAGAGGTTGAGACCGTTTTCATTTATTAAGTCCTTGCGGATTCTTCCTACAAAGACGATGTCTTGGTCGGATGTATCTAAAGGCATCGGGAAGATATCGTTATCAAGCTCGTCGGTAAGGCGGCAGCCCTTAGCGGAAGCTATAAGCTCTTTTGCCTTTTCAACAGAAACGGGCTCTTTTGTATGAACGACTACCGAGATAGAATGGGAGCGAACAACGGGAACGCGAACGCAGGTGCAACTAACTTTGAGTTCAGGAAGGTGCATTATTTTTCTGCCCTCGTTCTGGAGCTTCATTTCCTCGGTTGTATATCCGTTTTCAGTGCCACTACCGATTTTCGGGATAAGGTTATAAGCTATCTGCTTTGAGAAGATTTTAGGCTCGTAAGAATTGCCCTCGAAATCTGCCTTAACCTCTTCCATAAGCTCGATAGGTCCGCCTGCACCTGCGCCCGAAACTGCCTGATATGTAGAAGCGGTAAGAGCGGTGATTTCACTTGCCTTTCTGATGGCATTAACTGCAACTAAGGTAATAATAGTTGAGCAGTTGGGGTTGGAGATAATTCCTTTATGATTTTTCGCGTCCTCGGGGTTGATTTCGGGAACGATAAGCGGAACATCATCGCACATACGGAAAGCACTTGAGTTATCAACGAAAACTGCACCTGCTTTAACGATTGCGGGAGCGAGTTCCTTTGCGACAGCGTTACTTGCCGCGCCGAGAACGATATCAACACCCTCGAAAGCGCCCGCTTCAGCGAGCTTTACTTCGATTTCTTCGCCGCGGAAAGAAATTTTCTTTCCGACACTTCTCGGAGAAGCTAAAGCGATAAGCTTTCCTACGGGGAAGTTTCTTTCTTCTAAGATTTTGAGCATTTCCTGACCTACAGCGCCTGTTGCGCCGAGGATTGCAACTGTATAGTTTTTCATTGTTTATACCTCTTTTATAAATTTATCATAAAGAACCTTGATGGTTTTTTCATAATCGCTGTTATCAACACCGACAATAATGTTTCTTTCGTCGGGGCCCTGAGAAATCATGCGGATATTTATCTCATTCTGACCGAGCGCTGCAAAGAGCTTTCCGCTCGTTCCGGGGCGGAATGCCATTTTTCTGCCGATAACGGCGATAATAGAAATCTTATCGGTAAGATTTACGCTATCGGGCTTTAATTTCTTTTCAATTTCGCCGATAACCGAATAAAGCGCTTTTGATTTTATTTTCGAGGAAATAACTACAGATACTGTATCAATTCCGTTAGGAACGCATTCGATAGAAACCGAATGGTTTTCAAAAGCTTCGGTAATTATTCTGAGATAACCTACAGCGCCTGTAAGACCTGTTTTAGCGATGGTTATAATTGTAAAATCTTTTCTTCCTGTAATGCCTGTTATGAAATTATCATCATCATCATCGGGGCATTCGCTTAAAATCATAGTTCCCTCTTTTTCGGGAGCATTTGTATCGCGGATGTTAAGAGGAATGTTTTTATCCTTAACGGGATAAACTGCCGATTCGTGAAGCACCGAGGCACCCATATAGGAAAGCTCTCTGAGCTCTGTATATGTAATGCTCTTTAAAGGAAGCGGATCTTTAACGATTCTCGGATCTGCCATTAAAACGCCCGGAACATCTGTCCAGTTTTCATAAACATCAGCTTCATATGCGGCTGCTGCCAAAGCGCCTGTTATATCGCTTCCGCCGCGGGACATTATTTTAATAGCTCCGTCGGGCAGAACACCATAAAATCCGGGAATAACGATGCCGCCGTCTATCGGGATAGAGGAGAGCTTATTATAAGAGGTTTCGAGGTCTATTTCACCATCGAAACGGAAGGTTACCCATTCGGAAGCATCAACAAATCGGTAGCCTAAAAAGTCTGCCATTAAAATCGCCGAGAGATATTCGCCGCGGGAGACAACATAATCCTGATTTGCGCCTGAGGAAAGATTATCTTTAATCTCTGCTAAAATAGGATCGATATTAACAGAAAGGTTTAGGTCCTTTTTAATTTCCAGATATCTCTCGGAAATCATAGAGAAGATGCTATCTGCCGAAACGCCGTATTTAATATGCGCGTGGCAAAGATATAAAAGGTCGGTTATCTTATGGTCGTCGGAAAATCTTTTTCCTGCCGCGGAAACAACTACGACTTTTCTCGCAGGGTCCGCGTTAACGATATTTTTAACCTTTTCAAACTGTTTGGCGTCTGCAAGAGATGATCCGCCGAATTTTACTACTTTTAACATGGGTTACACTCCTACTTTTATCTCGGCGAAGAAAAGTTCGTCCGATTCGTTTAACAACCGTTTCGCGTTTTTATGCATTTCGGAAACGGGAATTTCTTTGGTTATAACACCCTCGCCTACACTCTTTTCTGTAACAGAAGAGAGCCAAGCATCTGCTATAGGGCATCTTACATAATATTTATGGGATATTTTAGAGTTATCAACGCATTTCTCTTCAAAGGAAGAGCTATATGCTTCCAAAGAGCCGCTTTTTATATCGAGGCAATCGTTAACAACCGTAAACGCGGTAGGATATCTTCCTGCCCCTGCGCCGTAAAATCCTAAGTTTTCATCTAAGGGGGTAGAAATCGAGATGCGGTTGAAATTCTTTTTAACAGCCGCAAAGGGAGAATTTTTATCTAAGAATGCAGGTTCAACAAAAATAGAAGCACCGCTCTCGGTTTTTTCGGCTGTTCCTAAAAGTCGGCATACAAGCCCTAAGCTCTCGGCGGCTTCGATATCTGCCTTTTTAATGCGGCGAATGCCGAAAAGGTCGGTATCGTTTGAATCGAAAACACCGCCGAATGCGATATTTGCCGAGATTACGATTTTGCGCAACGTATCAAGCCCATCTATATCGGCGCTGGGATCAGCTTCGGCGAAGCCTAAATCCTGAGCCGCCTTTAAAGCTACATCAAATTCTGCCTTTTCGCTTTCCATGCTATCGAGAATATAATTGGTAGTTCCGTTGAAAATGCCGCTTATTTTATCGGGCGGGGACAAGCGGGACAAACGCGAGAGGTTTATAAGCCAAGGTATTCCGCCGCCTACAGCCGCGGTATATCTTAAATAAACATTTTTTTCTTTTGCTTTTTTTGAAAGCTCGGTAAAGCTTTCGCAGATTAAAAATTTGTTTGCGGTTACTACATTTTTTCCTGCCTCTAAAGCCGCCGTAACAAACTTCTTTGCCGGCTGAAGTCCGCCTATCAGTTCGATAACGGTATCAACCGATTTATCGTTTAAAATAGGGTCGATATCGGTTACGCTTATCGCCTCTATATCATCATGCTTCTTTAAATCGAGCACATAGGAAACCTTAATATCGGGAGTTTTTCTTAAAATTTCATATACTCCGTATCCTACCGTACCGAACCCAAGAAGAGCTACATTCATTTTTTTACCCCTTTCGCGGTCCTAATTTTAGAAAAGTCCTTGAATTTTTAACCGTTTTATTATATCATAGTAAAATGTAAAAATCAACAACAAATATAAAGGAGAATCCTATGTTGTATCAAAGTACGAGAAATAAGAATATAACATCTTCGGCTTCGGCTGCTATTGTAAAAGGAATAGCGTCTGACGGGGGACTTTTTATGTTTTCCTCTGAGGAGAATATAAAGATAGATGCCAAAAAGTTAATGGGGAAGACAACCTTTGATATGGCAACAGAAATTTTAAGCGTTTTGCTCCCCGATTTCACAAAGGAAGAAATGCGCTCGATGGTTGAAAGAGCCTACAAGGGAAAATTTGAGACCGACGAGCTTACACCTACCGTTAAAATCGGAGATGAATACATATTAGAGCTTTTCAGAGGACCTACAAGCGCATTCAAAGATGTTGCTTTATCTATTCTGCCCGTTTTATTAACCGCTTCAGCAAAAAAGAACGGAATAGAAGATGATATTGTTATCTTAACCGCAACAAGCGGAGATACAGGCAAGGCGGCGCTTGAGGGCTTTGAAGATGTAGAGGGAACAAAAATAATCGTATTTTATCCCGAAAACGGTGTTAGCGCAGTTCAGAAAAAACAGATGGTAACCCAGAAGGGAAATAACACATTTGTTGTTGCCGTTAAAGGAAACTTTGATGATGCTCAGACGGGGGTTAAGAATATATTCTCTTCCTTTTCGGGTACAGAAGGAGTTCGCCTTTCGAGCGCAAACTCTATAAATATAGGCAGACTTGCTCCGCAGGTTGTATATTATTTCAAGGCCTATTCCGATTTAATTTCGATGGGAGATATCTCCTTTGGCGATAAGGTTAATTTCTGCGTTCCTACAGGAAACTTCGGAGATATTTTAGCGGGATATATTGCAAAGCTTATGGGACTTCCCGTAGGCAGGCTTATTGTTGCTTCCAATGCAAATAATGTTTTGACCGACTTTTTTGAAACGGGAGTTTATGACCGCCGCCGTCCTTTCCTTAAAACGGCTTCTCCCTCGATGGATATTTTAATTTCGAGCAATTTAGAGCGCCTTTTATATCTTTCAAGCGGCTGCGATAATGAAAAGGTTGCAAAATATATGAAGGCTTTAAATGAAGAGGGTAGCTACAAGGTTGAAGAAGACCAGCTTGCTCGTCTTAAAGAGGAATTTTATGCTGATTATCTTGATGATGAGGCGACAAGCGCGGTTATAAAGAATACCTATGAAAAGAAAGGCTATCTTTCTGATACCCATACTGCTGTTGCAATAGGGGTTTATGAGAAATATAAAAACAAGACGGGAGATAAAACACCTACCGTTATTTTATCTACTGCTTCGCCCTATAAATTCTCGGGCTTTGTTGCTCCTGCGATAGGGCTTAAAAAGAATGAAAACGAATTTGAAATGATGAGAGAATTGGAAGCTGAAACGGGTGTTCCGATTCCGTCAGGTCTTAAAAACTTAGAAGAAGCTGAGGTTTTACACACCACTGTAGTTAAAAAAGAAGAAATGAGCGCACTCGTAGAAAGGAAAGCCAAAGAAAAGGTATGGACAAGGTAACAGTTCGCGTTAACGCGACTACGGCAAATATAGGTCCGGGATTTGACTGCGTTGGAATGGCTCTTTCCCTTTATGATAGGCTGACCTTTGAGAAAACTGACGGCGGCATTGTTATCGAGGGGTGCGACGAGAAATATAGAAACGAAAATAATTTAGCCTATCTTTCATATAAAAAGACGATGGAGAAAATAGGCTGTGATGATTCGTCTGTTAAGATAACAATAGCTTCTGAAATTCCCGCTTCAAGAGGACTTGGCTCTTCGGCGGCATTGATTGCAGCGGGAGCCGCGGCGGCGAATGCTATATGCGGATATCCTTTAACGAAAGAGGAGCTTTTGGAGATAGGGACAGAAATAGAGGGGCACCCCGATAATTTAGCCCCCGCGATTTACGGCGGACTTACCGTTTCGGCGGCAACCGAAAACGGAATTTATACCGCGCGGTTTAAAATCAGCGAGAAATTTCATTTTACCGCTCTTATTCCCGATTTTCATTTAAGCACAGAAAAGGCGAGGCAGGTTCTTCCCAAAGAAGTGTTGCGCGCGGATGCGGTTTATAACCTTTCGAGAACAGCCCTTGTTTTAAAGGCATTTGAAGAGGGAAATACCGAGATGCTTGCGGCATCAATGGGAGATAAGCTTCATCAGCCTTACCGCCGCCGCCTTATTAAAGGCTTCGATACGGCTGAGCGTTTAGCATTCCACCTTGGAGCAACCGCATTTTTTATAAGCGGCTCAGGACCTACCGTTATGGCGGTATCGGAGAGCGAGGATTTTACAAAGGCTATTTCCGAGCAAATGCAGTTTACCGATATTTCGAGCTGGCGAGCCTTAGCGCTAAAGCCCGATAACGGCGGAATTATAATAGAATGATGAAAAAGCAGGAATTTCTCCTGCTTTTTTATTTTTAAAACGGCTCTAAATAAGGGGGAATTTGTATTGACAAAAATTTATCAATTTGTTATAATAATTTACGACTGAGATTTTCTAAATATCTTAAATAAAATTAAGCAAAGGGGAAAAAGTAATGGCTCATTTAAACGAAGCAGCTGTCAAAAAAATTACAGAGATTTGCGACAGATATGCAAACGAAAAAACACCTCTTATGATGATTCTTTCTGATGTTCAGAATGAATACGGATACATACCGTTAGAGGTGCAGGAACTTATTTCCGAAAAGACCGGTATTTCTGTTGCAGAGATTTACGGTGTTGTAACATTCTATTCCTTCTTCTCTTTAAAGCCGAAGGGCAAGTATGTTATCGGTTGCTGTCTGGGAACTGCATGCTATGTTAAAGGCGCTCAGCAGGTGCTCGATAAATTCTCTGAAATTATCGGAATTCGTGCAGGTGAAACCTCTGAAGACGGAATGTTCACCCTCGATGCGCTTCGCTGCATCGGCGCTTGCGGAATAGCTCCCGCTGTAACTATTAACGGCAAGGTTTATCCGAAACTTGCTGTAAGCGATGTTCCGAAGATTGTTGAAGAATACCGTAATATGGAGGCGAATGCATAATGATTAAGAATTTCGAAGAATTAAATGCTAAATATAATGCTTGCCGCGCTAAAATGGATGGTAAATTCGCAGGAGAAGGCGGAAAAAGAGCTATAGTTCTCTGCGGAGGAACAGGCTGTCTTTCTTCCAACTCTCAGGAGATAAAAGAAAAATTTGAAGCTTTAATAGCTGAAAAAGGCCTTGGCGATAAGGTTAGCGTTAATATCGCGGGCTGCTTCGGTTTCTGCTCTCAGGGACCTTTCGTTAAAATCTATCCCGAAGATACCCTTTATCGTCTTGTTAAACCCTCTGATGTTGAAGAGATCATGGAAAAAGACATTATCGGCGGCGAAATCATTGAGCGTCTTTTATATGTTGATCCCGCTTCGGGCGAGAAGGTTCAGACTCAGGACGAGATTAACTTCTATAAAAAGCAGAGAAGAATTTCTCTCTTTGGCTGCGGTACTATCAACCCCGAGGATATAAACGAAGCTCTTGGAATAGGCGCTTTTCAGGGCCTTGCCAATGCCCTTAAGATGGACAGAGCAGACGTTATTAAAAACGTTCTCGATTCAGGTCTTCGCGGACGCGGCGGCGGCGGATTCCCGACAGGTAGAAAATGGCAGTTCGCATATGCTCAGCCCGATGGCGACAAATATGTCGTTTGTAACGGCGACGAGGGTGACCCCGGTGCATTTATGGACCGCTCTATCTTAGAGGGTAACCCCCTTGCAGTTATCGAGGGTATGGCTATTGCAGGCTATGCTATCGGCGCTCAGAACGGTTATTTCTATGTTCGCGCTGAGTATCCTATCGCAGTTAACCGTTTGCGTCTTGCTATTAAAGAAGCTGAAGAGTTAGGTCTTTTAGGCGATAACATTTTAGGAACTGATTTCAGCTTCCGCGTACATATCCGTCTTGGCGCAGGTGCATTCGTTTGCGGCGAAGAAACCGCTCTTTTAAACTCTATCGAGGGAAAACGCGGTATGCCTCGTCCTCGTCCTCCTTTCCCCGCAGTTAAAGGACTTTGGGACAGCCCTTCTATTATAAACAACGTTGAAACACTCGCTTGCGTTCCTTATATTTTAAGAGAAGGCGTTGATGCTTTCACTCAGTATGGAACAGAAAAATCCAAAGGAACTAAGGTTTTCGCTCTCGGCGGAAAGGTTAATAACGTTGGTCTTGTTGAGATTCCTATGGGAACTACGCTCAGAGAGTTAATCTATGATATCGGCGGCGGCATTCCCGACGGAAAAGAATTCAAAGCAATCCAGACAGGCGGACCTTCGGGCGGCTGTCTTACAAAAGACGAACTTGACGCTGTTATCTACTTCGATAACCTCGTTGCAATGGGCTCTATGATGGGTTCGGGCGGAGCTATCGTTATGGACGAGGACAACTGTATGGTTGACGTTGCTAAATTCTATATGGAATTTATCTGCGACGAGTCTTGCGGAAAATGCTCTCCCTGCCGAATCGGAACAAAGCGTATGCTTGAGATATTAACCAAGATTACCGATGGCAAGGCTACTATGAAAGATTTAGATGAGCTCGAAGAGCTTAGCTATACCATTAAGGAAGGCTCTCTTTGCGGTCTCGGACAGACAGCGGCTAACCCCGTTTTATCTACACTTGCTCACTTTAAAGATGAGTATATCGCTCATATCGTTGAGGGCAGATGCCCCGCGAAGGTTTGCAAAAACCTTATGAAGTATGAGATCGAGGCAGATAAATGTAAAAAGTGCAGCCTCTGCGCTCGTCAGTGCCCCGTTAACGCTATTACAGGCGTTGTTGGCAAGGAGCCTTATGTAATCGATCAGGATAAATGTATTAAGTGCGGCATGTGCTTATCGTCCTGCAAATTCAAAGCAATAGTTAAGAAATAAGGGAGGAAACAGATAATGGCTTTAGTAAATATTAAAATTGAAGGTGTTTCCTATCAGGTAGAAGAAGGACTTACTATTTTAGAAGCAGCTCGCATTTGCGGCTATGAAATTCCTTCTCTTTGTGCATATAATCATGGCGAATGCTCCAAAGGCTCCTGCCGCGTATGCTTAGTTGAAGCTACAGGTGCTCGTGGCCTTGTTGCATCCTGCGTTTATCCCGTAAATGAGGGAATGGAGATAAAGATCTCTACTCCTAAAGCAACCGCTGCAAGAAGAGCTTCTGTTGAGCTTCTTCTTTCAAACCACTCTATGAAGTGTCAGCAGTGTGATAAAAACGGAGCTTGCGAGCTTTTGCACGTTGCAAAATTAACAGGCGCCAGAGATGATATGTTTAAAGGCGAACAGACTCCTGTTTCCTTTGATGATGTAACACCCTCTATCGTTAGAGATACCTCTAAATGCGTTCTTTGCGGCCGTTGCGTTGAAAGATGCAAAAATGCTCATGGCCTTGGAATTTTAGGCTTTGAAAACCGCGGATTCAATACAATCGTTTCTCCCGCAGAGAATCGTTCCTTTGCGAAATCTCCTTGCATTATGTGCGGACAGTGCGTAAGCGTTTGCCCGACAGGTGCATTAATGGAGAAAAGCGAAATTGATAAGGTCGACGCTGCTTTCAAAGCAGGAAAATATGTTGTTGTTCAGACAGCTCCTGCTGTTAGAGCGGCTTTAGGCGAAGAATTCGGAATGCCGATTGGAACAGCTGTTACAGGAAAGATGGTTGCAGCTCTCCGTAGACTCGGATTTAATAAGGTATTCGATACCAACTATGCAGCAGACTTAACCATTATGGAAGAGGCTACCGAGCTTTTAGGCAGAATTAAAAACGGCGGCGCTCTCCCGATGATTACCTCTTGTTCCCCCGGTTGGGTAAACTATGCAGAGTATAACTACTCTGAGCTTTTACCTCACCTTTCTTCCTGCAAATCTCCTCATGAGATGTTCGGTGCTATCTTAAAGAGCTACTATGCTGAGAAAATCGGTGTTAACCCCGCCGATATGTATGTTGTATCTATTATGCCTTGTACCGCAAAGAAAGCAGAGAAGGAAAGAGAGCAGCTTAAAACAAACGGACTTTTTGATGTTGATGCAGTTTTAACAACAAGAGAGCTTGCTAAGCTTATCCGCAGAAGCGGAATTAACTTTAACAAACTCCCTGATGAAGAGTTTGATTATGATCTCGTTGGCGATTATACAGGCGCAGGCGTTATCTTCGGAGCTACAGGCGGTGTTATGGAAGCAGCGCTCAGAACTGCTTACCACGCTTTAACAGGTAAAGAGCACGAGGCTATCAAGTTTGAGGCTGTTCGCGGAATGGACGGAATCAAAGAGGCTTCTATTGATGTTAACGGAACTGTTCTTAATGTTGCTGTTGCTCATGGCATGAAGAATGCTAAGATTCTTCTTGATGAAATCAAAGAGGGAAAGAGCAAATATACATTTATCGAGATTATGGGATGCCCCGGCGGTTGCGTTGCAGGCGGCGGTCAGCCCTATGTTAAACCTCAGTTCTTACCGAATGAAGGCCTCGATATTTTAGATACCTTCAGAGCAAAAAGAGCTGCCGCTCTTTACAGCGAAGATGAAGGCCGTCCGATTCGTCAGTCGCATAACAACGAGCAGATTAAGGCTCTTTATAAAGAGTTCTTAGGCGAGCCCAATTCTCACAAGGCTCACGAGCTTTTGCACACTACCTATGCGGCAAAAGAGCCCTTTGCTGACTAATAAAGCTAATTATCCCGACCGAAAAAGTCGGGATAATTTTTTTAAGGAGAAAGAACTATGTATGAAAATATAGGCAAGGTAATAAAGAGGTTGGCTCTTGTCGGTTGCTTTATTTTGGGGCTTATTGTATTTGTTGTAGGTATAGTTTTTATAAGGGAGCCTCTGGGGGCTGTTTTAATGGTCGCAGGACCTGTCGGCGCATATCTTTTGTCGGTTTTTACATATGGCTTCGGCGAGCTTATAGAAAAAACCGCCTATATTGCCCGCTATTTAGAGAAAAAGGAAGACGAGCGGAAATATTAAAATTACCTATTGACTTTTCTTTTAGGATATGATAGGATATATTCCAATATGAGGGAGTAATTCCGCGCTATGGCGCGAGATGACCGTCAGCACAAAGGCAATAAGCCTTTCGGGAAATCCTAAAGAATCAGACTCATGTGAAGGGCTAATGCTCTTCGCATGGGTTTTTTTATTGCAGCGCGCGATGCGATTAAAAGCCCTCATAAAATTTAAAAGGAGAAAAACTATGAAAACAAAAATGAAAAAAATTATAGGCTTTGCGGCTATAGGCGTTGTAGCGCTTATTCTTATAGTGTCTTGCTTTACGGTTGTCAGAGCAGGTCATACAGGCGTTGTTATGACCTTCGGAGCGGTTGAGGATAAGGTCCTCGGTGAGGGACTTCATTTCAGAATTCCCTTTGTTCAGACAGTAGTTCAGATGAACAACCGTACTCAGAAAACCGAGGCAACAGGTACATCCTCCTCTAAGGACTTGCAGATAGTTTCCTATGTTGTAGCGGTTAACTACCATGTTAATAATACCGCCTCGGCAGACCTTTATCAGAATGTCGGCGCGGATTATGCCAATGTTGTTATTTCGCCCGCAATTCAGGAAAGCATAAAGGCTATAACCGCTCAATATACCGCCGAACAGCTTATAACAGAGCGTCAGGCTGTAAGTGAGCAGATAAAGGAAGCCTTGGCGGAAAAAATAAGACACTACGGCATAACGGTTGAAATTTTTAACATTGTAAACTTTGATTTCTCGGAAGAATTCAATGCCGCTGTTGAAGCAAAACAGACTGCTCAGCAGAATGCCTTAAAGGCAGAGCAGGATTTGGCGAGAATAGAGGTTGAGGCAAAGCAGAAGATAACTCAGGCCGAAGCCGAGGCGAAGAGCATTCAGCTTATTCAGGACGCGCTCGCTCTTTCGCCCGACTACATAGAATATATTAAATGGAATAAGTGGAACGGTGAGCTCCCTCAGGTTATGGGCGGCGACAGCGGAGTTATTTTAGACCTTAAAGAAAAAACAGCTGAAAAATAAACAAAAAGCTCTCCTAGCGGAGAGCTTTAGTTTTATACAACATAAGAATTATGCACAAAAATTATTGACAGGATATAGGGCGCATAGTACAATTATACTACAGAGATAAAGAGAGGTGTGAGCCCAATGGAAGAAGCGGAGTATTTGCCAAACTAAGTTATTAACCCCTACCCTCTGAAAGGAGAAATCAACAATGAAAAAACACTATCTTTAATCACAGCAACACTCATTTTATCAACCCTCATTCTGTCCTCTTGCTCTAAGCAACCAAGTGGGGAATTGACTATCGCCGGAGACGGAGGAGAAAAACACCCCCCAATTACCTTTGCCGAGATAAACTTAGAAGAATTTAAAAAGGATTCGTCAGAGATGATTCTCGCCGATGATACGGTATTTTTTTTAATCGAAAGCGGCGAGGTTTATGGTCTTGGCGCCAACAAATATTATGAATTAGGTCTCGGACACAATTTGAATATAGAAAAGGCAGTTCGGGTTCCCATAGAAGAAAAAAT
>JAGBHD010000003.1 GCA_018110785.1 Oscillospiraceae bacterium | reverse complement strand
GTTTCTTTTATTTCGGGAACTGATACTTCGTTTTCTGATAAAAGGGCTTTATTGCCTAAAAGAAGCGATCCTTCTGATACTAAGGCTTTAATTCCTTTTCCGCTTATTTCTTCAAAGCTTTCAGGTGGAGCACCCTCGGCTCTTTCCTTTATAGAAAGGGCGATAGGGTGGAGAGAATAATATTCGCCTGAGGCGGCAAGATGCAAAAGCTCTTCCTCGCTTAGATTTTCAGGAGCTATTTTTGTAACTTTGAAGCTTCCGTCGGTCAAAGTTCCTGTTTTATCGAAAACAAAGGTACTGCTAAGGCGAAGTTCATCAAGATAATTTGAGCCTTTAACCAAAATGCCTTTTTTGGAAGCCGCTCCGATACCTCCGAAATAAGAAAGCGGAACGGAGATAACTAAGGCGCAAGGGCAGGATACAACTAAAAATACCAAAGCGTTTCGGATGCTTTCCTTAAATTCTCCGCCGAAAAGAGGAGGGAGAATAGCTAACAAAACCGCAAGAGAAACTACAATAGGAGTATAAACGCGAGCGAATACCGATATAAATTTTTCGGATTTAGATTTATTTTCTGTAGAGGCGAGGGTAAGCTCTAAAATTTTAGCGGCTGTAGATTCTTCCTCTCGCTTTAAAGCTTCCATATGAATAACGCCGCTTGTATTTATAAATCCGCTTAAAAGCTCATCGCCTATCGAAACAGAGCGGGGAACAGATTCGCCCGTTAAAGCGCGAGTATCCATAAAGCTTTCGCCTTTAATAATTTTTCCGTCAACGGGAATTTTTTCACCGGGGCGAATTAAAACAGTTTCTCCGATTTCAATTTCTGAGGGTAAAACAGATATTTCCTTGCCCTCGCGAATTACTACCGCGTCGGAGGGCATAATTTCTGTTAGAGCCTTAACCGATTTTCGGCTTTTTCCTGCGGCATAATCCTCGAAAAGCTCTCCTACTTTATAAAAAAGAATAACAAAAACGGCTTCGGAATATTCTCCGATAAGAAAAGCGCCTATGCTTGCAATAGTCATGAGGAAGTTTTCATCTAAAAACAGACCTCTGAAAAGGGTTCTGACTGCCTTTATTAAGATATCATAACCCGCAATCAGATAAGCCGCAATTAAAAGAATAAGCGACAGGGTAGAATTCATAAAAAGGGAAGCTACAAAAATAAGCGCGGATATTATAATTCTTATTATGGTTATTTTCTGATTTTTTTCCAAAACAGCATCTCCTTATTTAATGCGGCAAGAGGGGTGAGTTTTTTTGCATAGTTTATTTATTTCTTCTCTTAAATCGCTTTCTGCTTCAACGGTTGCCCTTTGCAAAATAAAGCTGACCGAAGCCTTGGTAACTCCGGGGAGCTTTTTGATTCCTGCTTCAATATTTGCGGCGCAAACGGCACAGTCGAGGTTTTCAAGATTATAAATGTATCTCATAGTAAATTCTCCTTATTCATTTATATGCTCCATACCTTGGTCAAGTATGGTTTTAACATGGGAATCCGCTAAAGAATAGATAACAGATTTCCCCAACTTTCTGTATTTAACAAGCTTTGCGTTTTTAAGAACTCTCAGCTGATGGGAAACGGCGCTTTGCGTCATATTAAGAATTTCACATAATTCGCCGACACTTAGATCAAACTCAAAAAGAGCATAAAGAATTTTAATGCGCGTACTGTCGCCGAAGATTTTATAAAGCTCAGCCAAGTCATAAAGGCTGGTTTCTTCCGGCAAAAACTTTTTAGCAGTTTCTGTATTCATACAACACCTCCACATATGAACAAATATTCATATGTTTATTATACAACGGTTTCCCGATTTGTCAATATATATGAGTCCGATATCTCTGTATTTGAATGAAAACAAAAAAGAAACCAACAAATGGTTCCAAGCCCAAGGGCATCGTGTGCCAATGGGGGGGACCAAATTTGGTTTCGCCCGTAGTATAACTCTTTCTAATAAAAATGTCAAGGAAATTTCCGAGAAATACGCTATCCGAGATGCAAGTTCTAATTTTGCTAATGCTAATGATAAAAACAGGCATAGATGAGATACCAAACTTATATGGTCTTAAAATGTCAATAAATAAAAAACAAAGCAGTTCTCAATATCTCGCTGACTTATTAAAAATCCGCAAGGCATACGTCCAAGACGTTAAAGAGAACTACTTTGCCAATATTATATCCAATCCTATGGAAAACGTCAAGGAAATTTCTGATAAACGCTCTGTCCGAGATGCGATTTACATAGATGCAGTAAATCGTGATGCTATACTGAAAACAATATCGAAAAACAAAAAAACAAACAAAGATGTTGTTAAGTTAGTTACTTTAGTTTCTATCCCTATAAAATCAGGAGAGGCTCTTGCATTAATAGAAATTAACACTTTAAAGGATAGTGGCGAGGTGATGAGTTTTACAATCTTGTGGTTACTTTCTTTGACTATAAAAAATTATTTAAGAAATTTTTTTGTAAAATACAATACAGAAATTAAATACAAAAAGAAACACTCTCGCAAGATAACCCCAAGCTGCATAAGTGACTTGGCACTATCGAGAAAAGTGTTTCCGACAATAGTATATCCAATTCTACCGAAAACGTCAAGGGTAATGATGATATTAAGTTCTCTCATAGGTCATCATATTAGTATCCCAACATGAGCAAAACTGAAATTGCTTATGTAGAGCTATTAGCAAAGCACGAACTGACGCGTTCTGACAAGTTTATTGATAATGAGAAAATGGTTGTATAATGAAAGGAAAGAATTACCATGCTTTGCATTATATAGCACGGCATCTAAAGATAATCCTACCGTTATGTATGCTTGTAAGGGCAACCGCGCAAAAAAAAGAATATGCGTGGTTTATGAGAGTTATTGAAATATTAAGGAGTATAGACAATGGAAGTTATGAGCAAAGCGCAAGAGTGCTTAATAAAGTGCTTGAGAATTTCTGGAATGACATTCTCGCAAATAATCAAAATGGTGGATTTGCTTTGGGAAGAAGAGGCAACGATGGAGTTTTTGGAATGGCTATACCAAAATCAAACTTTAGACCAAGCAGAGCTTTACTCAATTGCCTTGAGAATATCGGAGAAATACAAAAATGTGGTGGTGTAGAAGCAAACTTACGGAACTCAAAGAGAAAAATCCGCACAGACACTTAGGGATACGATGAATATGTATAATGAGAAAATCAAAACCAAAAAGGAAGGCAGAAATAAAACTGAGCTAAGAGAGAAAATTAAAAAAGTTTTGAATTATAAATAGAGCTAATATTGACAATAGGTGCTGAAAAATGGTATCATAACAAGCGAATAAGCCATTCATCAGCGTTTAGATAAAGAGATTTGGAGAGAATAAATGAACGACGTATTATCACAAGTAGGCATAACGGCAAATCAAGTTATTATAATGTTTATTCTTATTTTTGTAGGGCTTATATGCCATAAGTTTAAACTTATATCTGACGAAGGCAGCAAATCTTTTACAAATATTGCGCTTTATGTTGCAATGAGCGCTGTTATAATAGATTCTTATCAGATAGATTTTGATTATTCTGTTGCAATGAATCTTATAATTGTAGCCCTTTTAGCGTTTTTGTCGCACGGGCTTTTGATTTTGATTTCAACCTTTGTTTTTTCGAAAAAAAATCAAAATTACCGAATTCTTAGGTTTTCAACTATTTTCGGAAACTGCAGCTTTATGGGAATACCGCTGATATCGGCATTACTACCAGAACATGGTGTTATATATGCAACCGCATATATAACTGTTTTTAATATTTTGCTTTGGACATATGGAGTTGTTTTATCCGATAAAAATGGGGAGAAGCTGTCTGTTAAGAAAATATTTTTATCGCCCGTTATATTATCGGTAATAATAGGGCTTATACTTTTCTTTACATCTATAAAGCTTCCCGCAGCCTTAGGACAAGCGGTATCTTTTATAGGCGACCTTAATACCCCGCTTGCTATGATAGTTACGGGCGTTTTCGTTGCAAAAAGCAATATCTTATCTTCGCTCAGAAAAAAGGACGTTTATATAGTATCATTCATAAAGCTTATTTTAGTTGGCGTTATAATGAGTGTTATTATGCGGTTTATTCCGAATTTAAGTCTTGAGGTTAAACTAGCGGTAACGGTTTTGAGCGCTGTTCCTACAGCTTCGACAGCTATTATGTTCGCTCAGAAATATGAAAATGATGCTGTTTATGTTGGCGAGATTTTGGTTATAACAACAGTTATGTCGCTTATAACCTTGCCTGTTTCTGTTTTATTAGGAATGCTTATTTGGGGATAAAAAAATAAAACCCACATTTGTCTATCGACAAATGTAGGTTTTTTGTCTATGGGTTACAAAAAAGATATTTTTGCTGTTTTTGCGTATGAATTCGAACCCTTACATAAAATTGAAAATCATCCGCGAAGCGGATACCTTCACTGAAACTTGTCAAGATTTTCGGACAGATAAAAGAGTGAAAAGTGAAGAGTGAAAAAGTAAAATCGACAAGCTTCTGTCGAAACTTGTCGATTTTTGGTGCCGGTGGTGGGGGTCGAACCCACACGTCCTTGCGGACAACGGATTTTGAGACCGTCTCGTCTGCCAATTCCAACACACCGGCAACAGATAGATTTTAACACAACGACCTTATATTGTCAAGGGGAAAATGATAGCTATGGAAAAAAATACAAAGGCAGAGCTTAATATAGTTTTAGTTGAGCCGCAGATTCCGCAGAATACGGGAAATATAGCAAGAACCTGCGCCGCAACAGGCGCAAGACTGCATATTATAAGACCTATGGGTTTTGAGATTGATGATAAGAAGCTCAAAAGAGCAGGGCTTGATTATTGGCAGTATCTCGATATTACATATTATGACTCTTTAGATGATTTCTTCCTTAAAAACAACGGAGAATATTTCTATTTTACAACTAAGGGAAGAAAGGTTTATTCCGATGCTTCTTATCCCGATAAAGCCTATCTTTTCTTTGGCAGAGAGGATAAGGGGCTTCCTGAGGAGCTTCTTTTTAAGAATAAGGAAAAATGTGTTCGGCTTCCTATGGAGGGCGGAATTCGCAGCTTAAACCTTTCTAATACGGTTTGTGTTGCGGTTTATGAGGTTTTGCGCCAATGGGGCTTCCCTGAGCTTCAAAATTTCGGC
>JAGBHD010000025.1 GCA_018110785.1 Oscillospiraceae bacterium | reverse complement strand
CTTCTTTTTAAGAATAAGGAAAAATGTGTTCGGCTTCCTATGGAGGGCGGAATTCGCAGCTTAAACCTTTCTAATACGGTTTGTGTTGCGGTTTATGAGGTTTTGCGCCAATGGGGCTTCCCTGAGCTTCAAAATTTCGGCAATCTTACAAAATTTTCTTGGGAGGATGCTTAAAATATGGGGGACAGACTTATTCGCCAAAGACCTATTCTCGAAAATACCGATTTGTTAAAAAATAAGACGGTAGCCGTTGTAGGGATTGGCGGTGTTGGAGGAACTGCCGCTATAGCTCTTTGTCGCGCAGGAATTGGCCGACTTATACTAATTGACCACGATGTTTTTGAGGAAAGCAATTTAAACCGTCAGGCTTTTGCCTTTCGCGAAACCATGGGCAAGAGCAAAACCGAATCGGCAAAGAACTATCTTTTGAATATTTCAGAGGATATAGAGATAAAAGCTTATGATATGTTTTTCTCCGAAGAAACAAAGGAACAGCTTTTTTCGGAGAAGCCCGATTTTATTATAGATGCAATTGATACAATTCAGGCAAAAAAAGCTTTAATAGAAGAGGCAGAAAAAAGAGCAGTTCCGATTATTTCCTCGATGGGAACGGGAAACAGATTAAATCCTTCGCTTTTAAAGATAGGAAAAATTTCTGAAACAAAGGGAACCTCTTGTCCGCTTGCGAGAATTATTAGAAAAGAGCTTTTAAAAAGCGGAATAGAAAACACCCCCGTTGTTTATAGCTCGGAAATTCCTATAAAGGTTTCGGCAGAAGAAACTCGGGGAAAGCATAGTCCCGCTAGCGCGGTTTTTGTTCCTCAAGCCGCAGGTCTTTTAATGGCTTCATATGTTGTAACTGAATTAAACAAATAAAATCAAGTCCCGACTGGCTAGTCGGGACTTGATTTTATTTGTTATCGGTTCTTCCTAAGATATAATCAACAGAGGTTTTGTAAAAATCGGCAAGCTTGATTAAAATTTCGGTAGGGATATCGTTTTCTCCCGTTTCATATTTTGAATAACCTGTTTGCGACATTCCGAGTATGCTAGCAAGCTGCTTTTGCGTAATATCCTTATCTTATCTCAAATCTCGAATTCGTTTATACATAAGATCACCTATTTTATAGTTTTGCTGAAAGCTTCTTTTAGCTCTATTGAAAGCTCATACATAGCCTTTTTATCTACCTTTATGACCTGTCGGTCGTAGGTTACAAGGCCGTTAGTTTCGTCCTCAACATCGCTTACCTGCGTTAAAACAGCCGCCGTAACCCCTTTATTTATAGCGGGAATTATTTCCTTTCTGTAAAGCTTCAACAAGGCTTTTGTAAGTTCTTCAGATGAGTTAAACTTTTTATATCCGTAAACCTTGTCGAGATTAAAGCAGTGTTTGGGGATATTTAAGGAATATCCGCCGAATTCCGATAAAACAAGAGGACGGGAAGAGGCTTTTAAGTTTATTTTCTTAAAATAAATGTGTTCGCTTTTAACGTCGCTATGCTTTTTAGCAAACCAACCCGAAGTAGCATCCCATATGCGGGAGCTGTCGAGGCTTTTAAGCTCTTTATAAATTCTGTCGGCATCATATTGCCCCCAACCCTCATTAAATATCGTATAATAGCAAACTGAGGGGTGGTTATAAAGGGTTTCTATTGTTTTTTTGCAGTCGGCTTCAAACTGAGCGCGGCGCTTTTTAGAAGCCGAGTGAGTAATCCCTTTTTTAAGCCCGATAGTTGGGAGGGCGGTATCTATTAAAAAGCTGTATTTTCCGCTGTTTACCATATCCTGAAAAACTATCATACCATATTTATCGCAATAGTAATAAAATAGGTCAGGCTCGATTTTGATATGCTTTCTCAGCATATTAAAGCCGAGTTTTTTCATAGTTTTTATATCAAATATAAAGCCTTTCGGGGAAGCGGGGGTATAAATACCGTCGCTGAAATAGCCTTGGTCTAAAAGCCCATGGAAAAAATAAGGCTTTCCGTTTAAAAGAATATATGCTTTTTCATTTACTTTTCCTACAGATATTGTCCTCAGCGCGAAATAAGAGAAAACAGTATCTTCGCCGCTGATTATTTTAAAATTATATAAATAAGGGTCTTCGGGCGACCAAAGACGGGGAGAGGGGATCTCTATTTCAGCTTTGTTACCTAAAAAGGAAGTTTTAATTTCGCCGTCGGTAGTATTTATTATAACTGTCTTTTCATTCTCTCCGCCGACAGTTTCAATAATGATGCTATTAAGGGTTGGGGTTAGCTTTAAAGAGGATATATAGTTTTCTGAAACGCCCTCTAGCCATACGGGTTGCCATATACCGCTTATAGGTGTGTACCACATACCGCCTCGTTTGGTTTTCTGCTTGCCATAGGGTATGTCGGTATCTAAATTGTCCTCTATCTCTACAGCTATAAGGTTTTCGCCTATTATTAAAGCATCGGTTATATCAAAAGAGAAGGGGAGAAAACCGCCTATATGTTCGCCAACAAAGCTATTGTTTACAAAAACCTTGGCTTTCTGGTCAGCAGCGCCGAAATGAAGAATAGTGCGTTCGCCTAAATTAGTGTTAAGGCTGAAGGCTTTACGGTAAACGTAACGCTCATTTTTGGAAAGAGGGCGCTCTATACCCGATATTCTCGATTCGGGCGGAAAGGGAACGGTTATTTTCCCGATTAGAGTTTCTTCTTCTCCCGATTTTACAGAAAGCTCCCACTTGCCGCAAAGCGAAAGATATGATTCTCTGCGCAGCTGCGGGCGAGGATATTCATTCCAAGTTAAATTCTTTTCATTTTCAAAAGGAGTTTTGAGATTAACAGTTCTAATCTTTTTAAGCATAAAAACCACCTCAATTTATTTTATCACATAATGCTTAAATATATCAATAGCTATATTTAAGGCATTTTCTTAATAAAAAAGCGACCTATAAAAATAGGTCGCTTTTACCTTAATGCTTGACGGACTTTCTGTATTTGTGCTCCATTGTAAGTAGAATTATGCTGGATATGCCGCTTAATACAAGCATTAAAAGCCATAAATAAATATGTGTGTCAACACCGGTTGGCGGGGAATCTTCTCCATCAGAATTATATTTATTTTGGAATTCGAAAACTAAATCATCTGAGGTTACAGAACCGCTGGTTATTTTTGAAATTAATTTGCCGTCTTCGTTTAATTCAGCGGTAATATCAAGCTCATAAACGGTTTCATCGTATGTAATATTTTCTTTGCCGTCGTTTACCTCGTAAAGGGTATAACTGAACTTCTGTCCGATATCTGCCAAGGTAAGCGGAAGAATAAATACTGCCTTGCCGTTTTCATCTGTTTTAAGAGAGGTTTTATTGCCGTTTGCCTTGTTTTCAAGAATGAATTCAAAGCCTTTGGGTGATATTAAATCCTTTCCTGTGTTTTCAATTGTTTTATTAACGGTTATCAAAGCCTCGGTTGTAGTCTCGGAAATCTCAGGGGAAACAAACGAATTGTTAAAGGTTACAAAGATATTGTAGCTATCGTTTTCCTTGTTTACAACTGCGTTTTGAGCGGCGGTAACATCTTCTGCTTCAAGCTTTCCGTCCATATCGGCATCGGATACTCTTATAGAAAAATAATTGATGGTTTTATCATAATCTATATTTTCAAGATTTCCCGAAACCTCAGAAATTCTGAAAAGATAAGTTCCTATTTCCTTAAATTCAATAGCTTTTAAAATATCGTCGAAATCGAATCTATTAAACTCGCTGTTTTCTGAAGAGTAGGAAATAGTTTTAGTTCCAACCCTTTCCCAAGCTTCGCCGACCTTTCTTTCAAGAAGGAAGCTGAAGCTATCGCCCTCTTGCCAATCTCTGCCGCTTAATATTTTCTCTCCTTTAAGACTTAAAACAGAGCCGCTTAAGGATTTGGGATTATAAATATTAACGAATTCTGTTCTTGCTATATTGGAAACAGAAATCTCAGCCTCTTTAGAGCTTTGCCCGTCTTTAACAGAAAAGCCGCTTGAAGGCTTTTGAAGCTCGGTAACTGTAACTAAAGTTCCCTCATCAATTCCCTCAATGCCAACAGTTTCCTTCGGCTTTACAGGAACTATAATTTTGCCGTTTTCATCTGCCTTTATATCGCCTTTAGAGGTTTTAATGGTAGTTTCTTTATAAAGAGAGCCTAAGTTTACCTCAAAATCAAAAGAAATATCATCGGGAATGATATAGCCTTCTCCAAAGGGGTGCTCCAAAGATTTAGTTATATCTAAGCTGCTTACAATGCCTTGCAAAGGAGTAAAAATATTAACTAAAGAATTTGTTTTTGCAACGATAAATCCAAAGGTGGTATTAACTGTTGAGGTTAAGAGTGTGATTAGTGAAACGAATAAAGCTATGCGTGTTAGTATGATTTTTTTCATATATACCTCCTTTATAATTTGGTAGAATAGGCGGCAATCGAAGGGCACAATTGTAAAAATAACAGTAAAAATAAAAATAAAAACAAATTTTGTGCAGAAACAGAACAACTGTATTTTTGAGATTATCTCTATTTCCTACTGCTTTAAAGGTGGTGTTTGTGCCCTTTGATTGCCGCCCATCCCCCAAAAGGGATGGGTGGACAAAATAAATTATTTGTTGTTGTAAATCACATTTACGCCATCATAGGAAGGCAGCCCTTTAACAGCGTATTGATCGCCGCCGAAGATCTGATCGAACGGGATTAAATTCATGTGATTGTCAATGCACTGCGAGTGATCGTAATCAGCGGGAAGACCACTATAAGAGTAACCGGGCTCTACACGCATACCACGGCCGTTATTATGGCCGGGCGTGGGCTCGCAGTAGTGATAATTCGCCCAATTGCCATAGGTAACGGTAACATTTTTGCAAGTGATATTGTACTTGGAGGTATCGGGATAATTTGCGCCGTCAATTGTGGTAGTCTCCTCCAAACGGCCGATGATCATACCGCACATGCGATAGTTATAGTAATCGTAGGAAGCAGTGCAGTCATTGTAAGCATCAATGCGGCAAGCGATATCTACATTTTCAAAGTTGTAGGTCGCGCCGGGTTCGCCCTGACCAACAACGCCACCGATGGAGCTGTCGAAGGAGCCCCAAAGGCCGGCAAGAACCGTATCCTCTGCGATGGTGATATTTTTGAAGGTATAGCTGCCTGCACCGGACCAACCGATAATGCCGCCGCAACCGTTGTTGTAAGTCGCTGCGATGCTGTCTTCAATTGTGATATTCTCAAATACGCAGGTCCCCGTAGCACTACCGGCAACAAATGATACGTCGCCACCTTCGATATAACTCTCACCGCCGGAAAGAGTCAAGTTTTTGACGGTAGCATCATTCAAGTTGCCAAACAACCCGTAGGAACCATATATACCCCACTTATAACCGAGATCCCAACCGTTCTGATAGAGATTGGAAATTGTCTTTCCATTTCCATCAAAAGTTCCTTCAAAAGTTCCGTTTTTGGACTTATCACCTATAGGACGGAAGGTTAGAGGGTCTCCGTCGGCGGCGGGTGTGGTATCTTCACAGAAAAGGTCAAGGTTTTTTGTTAAGGTGAAAATAACACCATCAAATGTAGTATTATCGGAAACGAGTTCTGCAAGTCCTGCAAGTTGTTCAGCAGAACTAATGGTATACTCAGTTAGGGGATTAGAAGGGTCATACCAAGAGGTATCAGCTGTTCCGTCCCAAGTGTCCACAGAATGTTCATCAACAACACCCTTGAACCACTCAGCAGCCTTTTCCTCAGTGACATCACCAAAGCCGGTATCAAGAGCAGTCTGAGCATCGTTAAATCCCTTTGACTGAACTGCCTGAGAAATAACGAGAATGTCATAGGTATCTCCATAATAGGAAACAACATCATTGTCGGCAGCCTTATTCATATAAACCTGTTTCAAACTCGGAATAGAGGTTTCGTCTGCTGCAAGAGCTACGGGATATACATACTCGAAAACGGTGTATTCGACCTTATCAACAGTTATGTATCCTACGAAATTGTTTGGCATTTGAGGATCAACATTGGAACCATTGGTAACAATGTGAATATAAGCACCTTTAGGGCCGTATTCTTCGTTACCTTCATAAGCAATGAGGGTGCGAACATATGCATCGCTCTTGCCGGTATTTTTAACAGTTACAAACTTATCAACTACGTTTGCATTGTCGGCAACTACCTTCCAAGCCTGATCTCCTGCGTTTACCCATTCATTTTCAGGAGCCCAGTTGATGCTGCTTCCCTCGAAAACTGCCGGATAAAGAGGTTTGTAGTTTTCAAACTTTTCTAAAATAGTCTGATTATCTTTGTCATCAACGCGTTGTTGCTCGATTTGCTCGATCTTTACGTTACCGAGAGTCATTACGTTCACATCGCTATCGGAATCCTGTAAGTATGCAATGGTGCCGCCGATAGCAAGCGCAGCAACTAACACATAAGCGGTACACATTAAGAGCACCTTTTTCAGTTTTGACATATATGTATGCCTCCTTTATGTATTTGTCTGCATTATTGGTTTAACTGCTTTTCGATTAATGCAGACCTGTAATCGAGAGCAATTTTATTGTTTTGCCTTTCAGCAATCAAAAGACACAAGCGTTTTCTTATGTCCTTTGATTGCCGCCTATCCCCGAAAAGGGGATAGGACGGACTAAATTTATGACTAATGGTCTTAACCCATTACTCGACCGATAACTGCGTTGTTGATATTAGCTTCTCTGTTGCAGTCTCCTGTAGCGGAAACTACTACGTTAGTAGCAGCGCAGTCAGAAACGGATTTGGTATAACCGAGACCGAAGAGCTGACCAGCATCTCTTCCTGCCGTAACTGTAGAATCAGAAGCGGTACAACCGGAAAGTACAGCCTCGTCCGCGGTATATCCTGCAATCGTTCCTGCCTTGTCGCCGCAAGCTTCGCCGTTTTTGTGGTTGCAAACTACGGTTGCACGGGAAACATGGCAGTTGATGATCTTACCGCTATAGGTATAGCCGACGATAACGGCAACGTTATGGTTACCCTTAACGCTAGCACCGTCAACCTTAACATTCTTGATAGTTACGCCGCTTTCAGCCCAACCGAAGAGACCGGTAGAGGTGTGCTCATCGGTATAAGCGGAATTGTCAACGCAAAGGTTCTTGATGGTATGGTTAAGACCGTCGAAGGTTCCTCTAAACTCAGTAGCCCCGGTCTGACCGATGGGAGTCCAAGCTCTGTTCTCAAGGTCGATATCAGCACTTAGGATAACGGTCTTGCCGGAATAGTTGTTATTATTAACATTTACGTCATTTGCGAGGGCAAAAAGTTCATCTGCGGTTTTGATGATAACGATTTTAGAAGGATCGATCTGCTCTCCCTCAAGAATCTTGTTTCCACCGTTTACTACTACGAGGTCAGCGTAAGAAGCAGATGCCTCGTCAACCCATACTTCGTGCATAGGATCAGCCTTAACACCGGTAATATCAACGTTCGAGAGGTTGATATCTGCGCCTGCTACGGATTTAACGAGGATAGCAGACTTTTCTTCAGTTTTAAAGGTGGTGTTGCTGACATTGAGGGTAACCTTTTCAGGAGCATCAACGTACTGCTCATCAATTTTTATGCCGCGACCGTCAGTGCAGTCGATCATATCAATAGTGCATCCGTTAAGAGTAACGGTCTGGCCATTAGGCTGGATCCAGATAGCGTAGGTGTCGCTGGTATTAGCATCGTTAATAGTAACATTGTTAAGAGTTGCGCCTGCCTTGAAAGCAAGAGCCTTATCAGTTACTACGTTGTTGAGTTCTACTTCGCAAGCAAAGTTGAGGTCATGGCGATTCCAAGGACCATCATTATTACCGGAATTGGTGATGTTTGCATTGTTAATAACGAGTTTAGCCCCATTGGTAACAATGTTGTTCCAGTCGGAGTTTGTCTGATTAAAGTTGATAGTGTTGCCGTTGCCATTGATTACGATCAGATCGGTCTTTTCGCCGCCCATGGCATTTACAGCCCAAGCAGCAACGTCATAGGTTACATCATCGGTAAGGTTAACAATGATGGTAGAGGCATCTTTGTTTTGAAGTGCGTCCTTGAGAGCAGCATCGTTAGCGACATTTTTCTGAATAGCATTAACCCAAGGATGATTGTCGGTGGTGATATCACCGAAGCCAGCGTTCAGAGCGGTCTCTGCATCGGGGAAGTCTTTTGCCTGAACAGCCTGAGAAACAACAAGGATGTCGTAAGTGCCGTTGCCGTTGCCGTCGATCTTCTCAACGTCCTCGTTGGTGGCAGTAGCTTTCATATAAACCTGTGCAAGGCTGGGATAGGTAGTATCGCCAGCGGGGAGAACGCCGTTTGCATGACGGAGGGAACCGTCACTCAGTTTAGCACCGTGGTAAACAAACTCTACTAATACATAGTTATTGCCGTCAATTTTAACCACGCCAACGGTTTTTTTAAACCAAGGTTGGTTGAGATTGGTATCATCCTCGGTAGAACGAGAAGAAATGCCCACGACTTTGCCAAAATCAGCAGCCGCAATATCGCCCAGCTCAAATGCAACGAGAGTACGAACATATGCATCGGTCTTACCGGTGTTTTCAACAGTTACGAACTTATCCTGTGCATTGGGGTTCGCAAACACTTGCATACTGCCATAGGAATCGACCTGAGTCATTTTGACAGTGGTGCTGTCCCAGCCGCCTGCACCATAGTTGTAGGGCTGACCGTTAGCATCGAGCTCGGTGGCAGGCAACAAGGCCTTGCCCTGAGTGAAGTCCTTCAGAACATAGCCATAAGTGCCGTCCGTCTTGTACTCGCCGTTCTCTACTACACGCTCATACTCGTGCTGCTCGATTGTTACTTTGCCAAGGGTCATAACGTTGACATCGGAATCGGTATTTTGTAAGAAAGCTAATGTTCCGCCGACAGAGATAGCCGCTACGGTAACTAAGCTTAAACCCATTAAAAGTAGTTTTTTAAGTTTCATAGGTTTTCTCCTTTTATTTTGTGTTGATTGCCGCCTATCCCAGAGAAGGGGATAGGACGGACTTATGTATTACTTTATTAGTTTTTATCGTGAACAGGATTAACCTCGGTGTTCCATTTGATGGTATTGTGGTCGACCTTGCCGCATTCGCAGTAGTACATGGTGGATTCTGTTCCACCGTTTTCGATCTTATTGCCTACACCGTTGATAAGACAATCATGGCAACCATAGTCAGCACCTTCGAGCTGGATACCGTAAACGAAAGACTTACCGTTTTCACCATTTACGATAGTGTTATTGTTGAAATTGATTATTGCCTTGTCAAGAAGGTCTGCGGTAGATGCCTTAGCGGTAAGCTGAACTGCATAACGGTAAGGATCGTTGAAGGTGGTGTTTTCTACGGTAACGTTACCGGTAGCGCGGATCGGGCGCTGACCGTTACAGTTAAATACGCAGTTACGAACAACAATGCTCGTTCCTACTCCGGTATCCCACCAGCTGGTAATAGCTGTAGAATCAGCAAGGGACATATCGAAGGTAACGTTTTCGCAAATTACAGTCTGGTTACCCCAAATTGCGATTGCAGATTTGCTCGTCTGAGAAATACCGGTAGAATCCTTGATGGAGGAATCAACCCTAACGGTAACACCGTTGATGGTAAGAGTTCCTGCGGTGCTGGTTGTGGTTGCGATCTGTCCGCTGATAACAGCGTCCTTAGAGCCGATAATGGTGATATTGCTACCAGCGGGAATTTTTACGTTGGTGTTATACTGACCGTTTGCAAGGTTGATAATGGTAGGACCATTTGCATTGGTGATTGCATCAGCAAGCTCGTTGGAGGTTTTTACCTCGATGAGCTTGGGAACGGGAGCGTATTCACTACCATTATCTCCCCACTGATTTTTGTAAGCTGCATAAGCATCGTTAACTGTTGCAAAGCCATCAGCCTGAATACCATAAGCGGCAGCATAGATAACAGGAGCGCCGTTGGTGTTGGAATTCCAATTGAGCTTTGTAGCAACGCCGTTATTAACCTTGTACCAGTTTCCGTCGGGGTCGATATCTACCTGAGCATCAAGGAATACCTTATAAATGCTGGGGAGAGTAGTTTCATCTTTTTCGAGAGCTTTGTTATAAAGAAGAACGTATGTATTGTATTCAACACCGTCTATAGTTTCTTTATAAGCATTTTTACCCTGAGCGATGCTATTAAATACGTTCCATGTCATTTTATTCTGGAGTATTTTCTCGGCAGTAAGACTGCTGTCAATATAACCAGCGGCTATAGCATTATTAACGCGCTCCTCGGTAACATAGTTCTCGGTAGTAGCGCCAAGGGGATTCCAATGGATAACGTTTTCGTTAGAGCCTGTTTCTGTACCCTGAACTAAATTGTCGAGGGCAGAGGGAATTGAAAATGTTAACCAAACATAAGCGTTATTATCGCCTTTATTTGTTATAGTAGGGATTTTTTCAATATTTACGCCGGGGATAAGCTTAGCGCCTTGCTGGAAGCTTTCGTTAAGCTCGATTTTTACATTGCCAACAGTGAAGACGTTAACCTTGCTGTCGCGGTCGGTAAGATAAGCTAATGTGCCGCCGATAGCAACAACTGCTACGAGAACCATACAAAGGCTCATTAAAAGAGCTTTTTTAAGTTTCATAAATCTGATTCCTTTCTTATTTTATTATGTAAAGGTGTACGCTTTTACACAATGTTTTAGTTGTTTGCTGTAATAGCTGTCCAAGCATCTGCTGCGGTTGCGATATTATTATCACGCTGCACTGCATAAGCGGTAACGGTAAGGGTAGGGTAGTCTTTTTCTGTTTTTTCCGTACCGTCTGCATTTTTGTCAAGATTGTTGAGCATTTCCTTTGTAACAGAATCTTTAACCTTAACGGTATTGTCTTTGATAACAAAATACTCTACGTCGGCAGCAGCTTTATCAACGGCCATATAATAAACATTTTCTTCAAGCTTGGTCCAACCCTCAACAACATCGGTTGTATTGGGATCGTCAAGAATAATCTCGTATTCCATAAACTGATCAAAATTCGATGATTTATCAAGCTTTACGAATAACCAAGCATTTTCGCTGTTGGCTTTGAAGGTAACCTTTGGGTCTTTTTTTACTGTATTGCCGGGAATGATTCTGTATTTGTTTCCTTCTGTAGTGCGATCAGGTGTACCGTCATTATTTTCATCTACGGTGTTGCCGTCGATATCAAGCTTGGTTTCATCAAGGCTGATATTGATATCCCCATAAGTAAATGTGTTTTTTATGGGGGTAGTAGAAGCGATAAGCCAAGCAATTGATCCGCCGATTATAGATAACATAATAACTGATAGAGATATTGCAACAAGGATAGTTTTTGTTTTGTTTTGAATTTTTGCGTGTTGACATTTATACATTTAAATTACCTCCTTTCAAAAATATTTATATCAAAATCGCCTTTTTTCATTTTGTCTATCGTTTTGCAAGCGTTTGAAAAATTAACGGTTTTGAATACTTGAATTTTATCTTTTTTGCAATTTCTGCAAATAAGATCGCTGTTGTATGTTTCGCAACAGCATACCCAATCTTCGCCTATTTCTATAGGAAAATTTTTTATTTGATTTGAAAAATAAGACAAGGCATATACAATATCGACATCGCTTTGATTATTGGCATCAAATGCCAAAAGCTCATATTCTACTATGTTTTTACCGTCATATAAAGCTGAAGAGCCATCGGAAAAACAGGTTTCGTGCTCTGATATTTCAATTTTTACAATATTGTTATCAGGCAATAATGTCTGCATCGATGCAGAGTAAGCGAAGGCATCTACGGATAAATCGTTAAATGCAATATCAAAGATAGCTGAATCGTTTACAAAAACGGTTTCCCCGAAAAGATTATAGCCGCGAGCTTTAAATTTTATCGCAACTATATTTTTATCGGTATTATTTTTAAAACTAATATCTGCATAGGCAGAAAAGTTAACAGTATTGATGTTAGCTTTAATTTCCGAAGCGGAAGCGTTTTTGTCGTATAAGATGTGTTTTATTATCATTTTTGGCTTTCCTATTTTGTTTGAGCATCAAAGGCTGCCCAAGCACTGTCTGCGTTATCAAATCCTATTTTTTGTATAGCGTTGCCCTCGACTGTAATTTCAAAATTTTCAAGAGCTTTTAAATCACTTCCGTTGAATTCAGAGGGAACTATGAAGGAAGTAAAAAGCGGTTCTAAGTCGAGATCGCTATTTTCGCCTGAAACAGTTTTGTAATAGCGGAACTCATATGTGGCTTTATCACCTGAAACAACGATGTTCTTGGTTGTAGTCCAGATATTATTATCCCAGCCATTAACAAAATATTGGGGAAGGAATTCGCCATTGTATATTTGCTGCAAAGCATTGTAGCAATTGATAGTAACGAGCATACGGACATAGGATTCCTCGCTGTTTTTTAAAACAGTCATTGTAGGATCCTTTGTGTAAGATTGACCGGGAATTAAATGATATTTATTTCCCGCGTTATGGCGGTATGCATCTTCAATATCTTCAACAACATTGCCGTTTTCATCGAGCGGTTTACCTTGCAAATCAACCTTTGCTTCATCTAATTTGATTTCAACATTACCTACAGAGAAGGTGTTTGTTATTGTATCTCTGCTGGTTAAATAAGCTATGGTTCCTGCAATAGCACCGCCTGCAATCAATGCCGATAAAGCTATGGCTAATGCCTTCAAATTTGTTTTTTTCATCACATTCACACTCCTTTCTTAATTATTTTTAGAATTAACCCCTTTTTTCTTATCGTCAGACAAAATGTCAACTATAAGCACAAAGCAAATAATTGCGATAGCTATTGCTATCACAACATAAATTCCCGATGGGGAATGGATATAATTTGCCAGATAGCCAAGGAAAGGTATGGTAAAAACAGGGGAGCCGATAATCTGGTCTTTTTCAACCAATGAGCCGTCGGCTACATTGTTTGCATCGCCTTTTGTTCGAAAACGGATTATATCGGGATCTTCTTCATCAGAAACTAATTCAATGATCCTATGCGTTGCAACTATATCTTTAGTAAGATTAAAGGTTATAACATCTTTTTCTTTGAGTTTATCCGGGTTTACTTCTTTTACATATATAATAGACCCCGTTGGATATTCAGGCTCCATCGAGGGGGAAAGAACGGTATAAATTTTAAATCCGAAGATTTTAACCCCTGCCAAAAGAAAAACTAATAAAAATACTACTATTGTTATGATTAATGATATAAATTTTAGTGTTTTTTTAAGTGCCATTTTAATTACCCCCAATTGCAGCAGCTCATTTGGTTATGTCGGGTGGATAATTCGGAAAGAATTGCAGATTAGAAAGCTAAATCTATTTGTAAAAACTTGTTAATTGTTTTTTAAAAAAATAAAGAGTAAAATGATTATTGAATGGAACGGAAAAATATAAATGCGAAAATAAGACGGCGCTTTTCTATTTTCCAATATCTTTGTTCTCCGCCGTCGGTTCTTTCAATTTCTCCGTTTATATAATCAAGTTCTCTTTTAAATTTAGAAAATCTGATAGTTGCTAAGCTTACAAGAATGATTAAAGCTATCATTACAAGGATAAATAAAAAATTGCTGTAAGTATCTTCAAAAAACATGGGACAGACCTTTCTATGTGCTTTTCCTTGAAAATAAGGAAAAGAGGGTGTGTTATTTGGTAAGTTGGTGGTGGATTGAAAAGTGTGTTTGATAGAATATTGTTATTTTGAATTTTAAATAGAAGGGCGAAATGTGTGTATTTTAAATGTGAGAGAAAGGAGGATTGCCTAAGAGATTTTTGCGATATGAGGGATAACTTTTGTTTTTTGATAAATAATATATCCGAGGATATAAAATGAAGTTTTGTTTTCGCAGAGTTCTATCATCTGTGATAGCAAAATTTCATTACAAAAGCATAAATTCCCAACAAATTAGCAGGATCTCACACTTAATGTGAATAGAATATACCACAAAAAATTCAAAATTTCAATTACTTTAATTAAATAAAATTAAAAAAATGATTAATTTTTCTTCTTTTGTAGTATTTCAAATGTTTTAAGCGTTATTTTTGGGAAATTTGCATAATATTATCGTCGTCATAACCTCCGTCAGCAAAAGGAGAAGAATTATACGCCCTACATAACAAATTAGGAGGTTGAAACTATGTCTAAGAAAGGTGAAAACATTTATAAGAGAAAAGACGGCAGATGGGAAGCAAGATACATTAAAGGCTACAGACCAAACGGGAAAACCCACTACGGCTATTGCTATGGCAAAACCTATAGAGAAGCCAAAAGCAAATGCCAAGAAGCTAAAACAGCTGTTATTCGCAATAACCCTGTATTAACTCGAAATTCACGATTTTCATTTTATTGCGACAGCTATTTATCATTAACCTCGCTTAAAGTTAAGCATTCTACATCTGTAAAATATTATGGCATCATTGAAAATCACATTAAACCCTTTTTAGGCGGAATGTACACTCACAACATTACGACAAATATTATAGAAGAATTTACAAGAAAGCTTCTTTATGAAAAAAACCTTTCTCCAAAAACTGCAAAAGATATTTTGATTGTATTGCGCTCAATACTAAAATATACAACTAAAACAGCGATTTTACCCCATATAGATATTTTTTATCCTAAACAACAGCAAAAAGAAATGCGAGTTCTTACAAAGGAAGAACAATTTCGGCTTGTAAGTTATTTATCTGCAGATATGGACCGATTTAAGTTTGGAACGCTGTTAGCGATTTTAACCGGCATGCGTCTTGGAGAAATATGCGCGCTTAAGTGGAATAATATATCTTTCAAAAACAAAACAATAAAAATCTGTTCTACAATCCAAAGACTTAAGGTATTAGACGGAAGCGCTAAGAAAACAAAATTAGATATAAGCAATCCTAAAAGCAATACATCATTCAGAATAATTCCTATTACCGATTATATTGCAGATATTTGCAAAAATTTTTACATTGATTCTCCCGATTGCTTTGTTATAAGCGGAAATTTAACCCCTGTTGATCCGCGAACAATGCAATATAGATTTAGCAAATATGTAAAGGATTTAGGCCTTGAAGATGTTCATTTTCATACCCTGCGGCATACATTTGCAACCCGATGCGTTGAGGTTGGCTTTGAAATTAAATCGTTAAGCGAAATTTTAGGTCATGCAACTCCTAAAATTACGCTGGAAAGATATGTTCATTCTTCATTAGAGCTAAAAAGAGATAATATGAATAAGCTCTGTATGTTCGGCGGATAACAAAAGCCGTCGAAAAATGCCGTCAAGCAAGAGAGAAGCCCTGAAAACAGGGCTTCTCTCTTGCTTTTTCTCACAGATGATAGAACTCTGCGAAAACAAAAACCGCCGCGGGAAACCTGCGGCGGTTAATTATTGTCGTCATATAAACAAAACCTCTGCTATGTAATATAGCAGAGGTTTTATCACAATATTAGATGCGCTCACGGGTTTCTTTTGTGATTTTTTCGATAAAGGACTCTAACGACATTGTTTCAGTTTGAGCAGTGTCGCGGTTTCTGACAGAAACCGTTCCTTCCTCTGCTTCTTTAAGTCCGATTATGAGCATATAGGGAACTCGGTCAACGACCTGAGCTTCTCTTATCATATAACCGATTTTTTCATTGCGGTTGTCGAGCTCACAGCGAATTCCGGCTTTTCTTAAAGCCTCATAAACCTTTTCACCGTATTCAGAGCATTTCTCGGAAACTAAGAGCACCTTAGCCTGAGTAGGAGCGAGCCAAGCGGGGAACTTTCCTGCAAAATGCTCGGTTAAAATTCCGATAAAGCGTTCAATAGAGCCGAAGCATACGCGGTGTATCATTATGGGACGCTGCTTTTCGCCCTTCTCATCAACATATTCGAGCTCGAAGTTTATAGGCATCTGGAAGTCGAGCTGGATAGTTCCGCATTGCCAGGTTCTTCCTAAGGAATCCTCTAAATGGAAGTCTATTTTCGGTCCGTAGAATGCGCCGTCACCCTCGTTGATGGTATAGGGGAGAGATAAGGTTTCGAGAGCATTTTTAAGACCGTTTGTTGCAGCTTCCCAATCTTCATCGCTTCCCATACTATCTTCAGGTCTGGTTGAAAGCTCGATGAAATATTTAAAGCCGAATTTTTCGTAAACCTCGTTGATAAGATGAACAACGCTTACAATCTCATCGGTTATCTGCTCTCTTCTCATAAAGATATGAGCATCGTCTTGAGTAAAGCAACGAACACGGAAAAGACCGTGCAGGGCGCCTTTTAATTCATGACGATGAACCATACCAAGCTCACCGACTCTTAAAGGAAGGTCGCGATAGCTATGCGGCTGACTGCGGTATACCATAACTCCGCCGGGGCAGTTCATAGGTTTTACGCAGAAGGTTTCTTCATCAATAGTTGTTGAATACATATTATCCTTATAATGATCCCAATGTCCGCTTGTTTCCCAAAGATGGCGGTTCATTATAAGAGGTGTCTGAACCTCAACATAGTTTTCCCTTGTATGAATTTCGCGCCAATAGTCAATAAGAGCGTTTTTAAGCTTCATTCCTTTGGGTAAGAAGAAGGGGAAACCGGGGGCTTCATCGCAAAGCATAAACAAGCCCATTTCTTTGCCGATTCGGCGATGGTCGCGCTTTTCAGCCTCTTCCAAAAGCTTTAAATAATTTTCAAGCTCGTCCTGAGTTCTGAAAGCGATACCTTTAATTCTTGTCAGCATCTTATTATTTTTATCGTTTTTCCAATAAGCGCCCGACTGAGCGGTTACTTTAAAGGCTTTCAACGCTTTGGTATAGCAGATGTGAGGTCCTGTACACATATCTATATAATCGCCCTGAGTATAGAAGCTGATTTCAGCATCGTCGGGCAAATCGCCGATATGCTCAACCTTATATTTTTCTCCTCGGCTTTCCATTAAAGCGATAGCCTCTTCTCTGGGGAGAATAGAGGGCTTTATCGGAATATTTTCTTTAACTATTTTGCGCATCTCATTTTCAATCGCCTGCAGATCCTCTTCCGAGAGCTTTCTTTCGCCTAAATCAACATCATAATAAAATCCCTTTTCGTTAGCAGGTCCGTAAGCGAAGATTGCTTCGGGGAAAAGGCGCTTTATTGCCTGCGCCATAATATGCGCCGCAGAGTGTCTTAAAATGTGAAGCTCCTCTTCTGCGGGGCATTCAGCTACATTACCATTTGCATAGATTACCTTCATAACAGTCTCCTTTTTATTGAACAAAAAGCACCCTAACAGAAAAAGCCATGGGCTTTCTGCAAGGGTGCATAGTTTGCACGGTTCCACCTTGATTTTTAACTTAGATTTTAAAATCTTATTCTTTAACGCAGAAATACGGCGGCGCATACTTTTAATTCAACACCGCAGCTCGGGAATGGTTTTCATCTTTTCTTATCGCAGAAGACTTTCAGCCAAGATCTTCTTCTCTTTTTGCGAAAGGCAAAAGACTACTCTTTCCTTCATTGCTTTTCTTTATTTAAGATAATTATAGCAGTTTAAAACAGCGGTGTCAATAGAAATAATAAATACCTATTTGACAGTTTTATAAGCTGATGATAAAATAAATTTATGGAGGAGAAGCCATGAAATTTTTGCATTTATCCGATCTGCATTTAGGAAAAAGACTAAATGAATTTTCTTTAATAGAGGATCAGGAATATATTCTTTCCGAGATCATAAAAATCGCCGAGGACGAAAGACCGGACGGTGTTTTTATCGCGGGCGATGTATATGATAAAACTGTGCCGTCGGCGGAGGCAGTACAGCTGTTTGATAAGTTTTTATGCGCCTTATCTGAGCTTAAAATTAAGGTTTTTATAATTTCTGGCAATCATGATAGCTCCGAAAGAATAGCTTTCGGCGGTCGCCTTATGCAGTCAAGCGGAATTTATGTAGCCCCTGTTTATGGTGGAAAAACAGAGGCAGTTGCTATGGGAGATGGGGTTAATATATTTATGCTTCCCTTTATTAAGCCTGCCTCAGTCCGCAGATTTTTCCCCGACATAGAAAGCTATACAGATGCTCTATCTTCGGCTATAGGGCAGATGAAAATCAAAAAGGAAGAATTTAATATTTTAATAACCCATCAGTTTGTAACCGGCGCTGTAACATCTGATTCGGAAGAAATTTCGGTTGGCGGAACTGATAATGTTTCGGCTTCGGTTTTTGCTCCCTTTGATTATGTAGCCCTCGGGCATATCCACTCGCCTCAGAATATAGAAAGCGAGCGCATAAGATATTCGGGAACGCCGCTTAAATATTCCTTTTCGGAAGCGAAGCAGGAAAAGAGCGTTACTGTTTTAGAGATAAAGGGCAAAAATTTTGATATAAGAACTATTCCTTTGAATCCTTTAAGAGATTTGAGAGAAATAAAGGGTACATATCTCGAAATTACTGACAGAAAGAATTATATAAATACAAATACAAATACAAATGACTATCTTCATATTATTTTAACCGATGAAGAGGATATCCCCGAAGCTTTGGGCAAACTCAGAATAATTTATCCTAATTTAATGAAGCTGAGCTACGATAATAAAAGAACAAGGTCGGGCTCGTTTGTCGGAACAGCTGAAAAGGTAGAAGAGAAAACTCCGATAGAGCTTTTTATGGAGCTTTATGAAAAGCAAAACGGCGAGCCGATGAATACAGAGCAGATAGAATTTGTTAAATCCTTAATGGACGAGGAGGCTGATTTATGAGACCTCTTAAATTAACCATATCCGCATTCGGCCCTTATGCCGATAAAACTATTATCCCGATGGATAAGCTTGGTGAAAACGGGCTTTATTTAATAACCGGCGATACGGGTGCGGGAAAAACTACGATTTTTGATGCCATAACCTTTGCGCTTTATGGCGAAGCAAGCGGAAAAATGCGCTCTTCTTCTATGCTGCGCTCAAAATATGCTGTCCCCGATACGCCGACCGAGGTTGAGCTTGAGTTTTCGCTCGGCGAAAAGGTTTATAGAATAAAAAGAAATCCTGAATATTCAAGACCTTCCAAAAGAGGCGGTGGCGAAACCTTGCAAAAAGCAGAGGTTGAGCTGAGTTTGCCTGATGGCAGAGTTATAACCAAAATAAAAGAGGTTGAAGAAGCGGTCAAGGATATTATAGGAATAGACAGAGAGCAGTTTTTCCAAATATCAATGATAGCGCAGGGCGATTTTATGCAGCTTTTGATGCTTGGAACAAAAGAGCGTCAGGCGATATTTAGAAAAATTTTTAAAACCGATTCCTATAAGCTTTTAGGCGAAAGACTAAAAGAAGAAGCGTCTAAGAAGAAAGCGCAGTGTGAGGCTTTAAGAGGAAGCGTAAAGCAATATGTTGATGGGATAGTTTGCGAAAATAATGACTTTTCAGAAGCTGTAGAAAAGGTAAAATCGGGAGGGGCTACAACAGAGGATACCTTAAAGCTTGTAGAATATATTTTAGCCTACGATGAAGCAGAATTTTTAAAGGCGGAAAATGAAAGAGAAAAAACAGAAAAAAGCCTTGAAGAGGTAAACGCGAGAATTTTAAAGGCTAAAGAGAGGGAAAAGACGGAGGTTTCTTTTAAAGAGACTAAGGCAAAGCTAGAGCTTTTAGGGAAAAATTTAGCTGAATCAGAGATTGAGCTTAAAAAGGCAGAAAAAGATGCTGCCAAAACCGAAGCTTTGGAAAAGGAACTCGCAGAGTTAGAGGCTCAGAAGCCTCAGTATAGCGAGCGGGAGAAAAAGAGAGAAGAGCTAAAAGATATAGAAACCCAAAAAAGTCAGAAGACTTTAGAGATTGAAAAGAAAAGCAAAAATCAGAACGAAAACAGAGAAACTCTTCTTAAAATGAAAGAAGAATATCGAAAACGCTCTTCGGCAGAAGCTGAGAAAGAACTTTTGCAAAGCGAAAAGGCTAAAATCTTAGAAGAGCTTAAAAAGACTGAATCTTTAAAAGCTGATGTTAAGGAGCTTGAAAAAGTAAGAGCTGAAGCTGAAAAAGCAAAGGAAGAATATTTAAAGCATTCGGATATAGCTTTAAAATGCCGCGAAGCCTATAGCAAGGCAAATAAAGCATATCTCGATGAGCAGGCGGGCATACTTGCCGAAGGCTTGAAAGAGGATATCCCTTGCCCTGTTTGCGGCTCTCTTCATCATCCTGCGCCCGCAGAGAAATCTGCGGCGGCGCCCTCGGAAAAAGAACTGCAAAATCTTAAAAAAGAATATGAAAAGGCGGAAAGCTTTACAGCTGATTTGAGCCGAGAAGCGGGAATTTTAAGTGGTGCGCTTTCGGCTTCCGAAAAAAGCGTTAAGGAAGGATTGCGCCGTTTGTTCGGGGAAGCAGAAATTGATTCAGCGGACGAGAAGCTTGATTTGTTAGTTAGCAATTTAGAGAAATCCATTTCCAAAAAACAAGCAGAGATTGATTTAAGTTTAGACAAAATAGAGATTTTTAGAAAATTATCAAAGGAAATACCTCTTTTGGAAGAGCTGATAGCGAAAGAGGATAAGGCAATTTCTTTGCTGAGTTCCGATATAGCACGTCTTGGCGGCAGAGAAAAAGAACTTGAAGAACAGATAAAAAATATTTCTTCAAGACTTAAATTAAAGGATATATCTGCCTTAGAAGAAAGAAGCGAAGAGCTTTATAAGGATATATCCGCCTTTAAGTCCTTTAAGAAAGAGATAGAGGAAAAGAATCAGCTATTAAAAAATGAAATTGCCGCCTTGCAAGGCAAAGCAGAGCAGTTGTCAGAACAGATAAAAGAAGAGGTTTTGGTATCTATAGATGAAGAAAATGAGCTTCGAGATAGCTTAATAAAAAAGCGCGAGGAGATAGCGGCTATAGAGAAAGCTCTGCATTTTCGCATCCTCTCCAATAAAACATCTATGGAGAATATTTCCCAAAAGGAAAAGCAGCTCTCTTCAGCTGAGAGGGCTTATGGATTTGTTAAATCCATTTCGGATACTGCTAACGGAACGATAAGCGGTAAAGAAAGAATAATGCTTGAAACATATGTTCAGATGACCTATTTTGATAGAGTTATAAACCGCGCGAATACCCGATTTATGATGATGACAGACGGACAGTATGAGTTAAAGCGCAGGGAAGAGCCTATTTCAATGCAGGGACAAAGCGGATTAGAACTTGATGTTATCGACCATTATAATTCAAGCGTAAGAAGTGTCAGAACATTATCGGGCGGTGAATCCTTTAAGGCTTCGCTTTCTATGGCGTTAGGTCTTTCCGATGAGGTGCAGGCTTCAGCAGGAGGGGTAAGACTTGATACTATGTTTGTTGACGAGGGCTTTGGATCTCTCGATGAAGAATCGCTAAATCAGGCAGTCCGCGCTTTAACGAAGCTAACGGAAGGGAATAGGCTTGTCGGAATAATCTCTCATGTCGCAGAGCTTAAAAATAAAATCGACAAGCAGATAGTTATCCGAAAGAATAAAGCATCAGGCGGGAGCCGAGTTGAATTAATTGTTTAAATAAAAATTGGTACGGGAACTTTCCGTACCAATTTTTTTAAGCTTCCATTTGTTTTGCCAAAAAAAGTGCTGCCGCCGAGCTTAGCTTAAGTTCAGTTTCTCCACCTGTTTCGCCTGATTCTCCCTCAATAAAAAGAACACTACCTAAAAGATCACCCGCAGAAATAATAGGCGCCATAAAGAGCACCTTTTTTTCGGGAGAGTCAATAAGATTAAGCTGCTTTTTGTCCTTTTCGTGTGAAAAAGTTTGTCTTTTTTCAAGCATATCTTCTAATTCTTTTGAAATTTTTCTATCAATTAAGTCCTTTTTTGAAATCCCAGAAGCGGCAATTATGTGATCTCGGTCGGTTATAACGGCAGGAACGCCTGAGGATTTATAAAGCACCTCTGTAAACTGTATCGCCATTTCGGTAAGCTCGCCGATAGGCGAATATTTTTTAAAAATAACCTCTCCACCCACATCTGTATATATCTCCAAAGGGTCCCCCTCACGAATCCGCATTGTTCTTCTAATTTCCTTCGGAATAACCACACGACCAAGGTCGTCAATTCTACGAACTATTCCTGTTGCTTTCATATATACATTTCTCCTTAATTTACAAATTGTGTTGTTATTATCTGTAATTGTGGGAGAAATATACCGCAAGATTTACTTTTGAAACAGAATATGCTATAATGAATTAAAGGCGGTGAGTTTATGAAAAAGTTTTGGGGCTATGTATCCAATAACGAGTTTTCTGTTGGTTGTACAGGACAAACTGTTTTTTTATACGATAAAGATGGTAATGAGTTAGGTAAATTCAGAGATATAACTTACGGTTATACGCCTATGATTTCGCCTGACGGAACATTATTTGTTGTCAAATCCACAGAGGGCAGACTTGCGGTATATTCTCTTGAAACATTTTCTTTAATTAAAAAGTTCCGCTTTTCAAAGGTTGATGGAGCACAAGATGACGGGTTTTGCTTTTCGCCTGACGGAAAGTTTTTTATAAATATTGAACGTCAAAAAGATGATTTGCATTCTGCGATTTCGATTTATAACACCTCTGATTTTTCGCTTTCTAATCAAATTCTGTTAGGCGAAGATATGATGTTAGACCATATAGAGTTTGATAAAGCAACAAATAAATATTATGTTCTTGGATTTATGCGAAATACTGATCTTGTTATTGAACACGGATTTGTTGCTGAGTTTGAAGATAATCAAATCAAAAACATTACTGCTATTTCTGAAAAAGAGTATGATTTTTATCGTTCATATAAACATTTGGAAATTATGGGTTTTTCGGAAAAAGCATACGAATGGTCATATATGGATTGTGAACT
>JAGBHD010000024.1 GCA_018110785.1 Oscillospiraceae bacterium | reverse complement strand
TTTTATAGCTTTACATAGGCTTTTTTATTAGTTGTAGAATTGGAAATCGTGTAACCATTAAAAGTGGTTCGAGGGTTCGAATCCCTCCTTCTCCGCCAAGCGAAAGCACACCGAAAGGTGTGCTTTTTTGCTTGGCGGAGAAGGAGGGATGAGAAACGAGCTCCAATTCCGCTCCAAGGCGGAATTGGCAGAAAGGCTTCGGGGAAGCCTTTCGCAAGCGAGAAAAGAATCCCTCCGAAAATGGAAGCACACCGAAAGGTGTGCTTTTTTGCTTGGCGGAGAAGGAGGGATGAGAAACGAGCTCCAATTGCGCGAGAGCCTTTCACATACTTGTCTTATTATTTAATATATGATAGAATAAAACTGTTAAATTATTCTAAAAGGCGGAGAAGATTATGTCGAGCTTTTTAAAGAAATATAAAGATACTTTTATATCGCTCTTGTTTGCTGTAGCGTTGTTTTTCTTTATTTTAACCTTTTCAATTTCGCTTCCGATTTATTGCCGCCCGTTCTATTATGCGCATATAGATTCTATGAATCTTTCTGAGGAAAGCGGATTTACTAAAGAAGAAATAATTGAAGCTTATGATGCTGTGCTTGATTATCTAACTATCCCCGATAAAGAATTTTCATCAGGTGTTATGAAATATTCACCTGAGGGAGAGTCCCATTTTGCTGATTGCAAGGCATTATTTAACCTAAACGCGACAGTATTATTAAGCTCGGCAGTCTGCATATTGATACTCTTGATTCTTAGAAAAACGGGAAAAACAGCCCCTTTTTTAATAGGAAAGCACCAAGCCTCATTTTATTCGGCTTTAGCTGCGGTATTGCTACCCATTATAATAGGCTCTATTGCAGCATTGGATTTTGATAAAGCATTTGAAGTTTTTCATAGAATTTTTTTCCCTGGGAAGACAAACTGGACATTTAATCCTCGAACAGACGAAATCATAGAAATACTTCCCCAGGAATTTTTTATGAACTGCGCTATTCTAATCGGAATAAGTATTTTACTTTTCTCGGGAATATTAATTTTGATAGATGGATTAAGAACAAGAAAAAATCGCAGATTATAACTAAAGCCGCCTAATTGGCGGCTTTAATTTTTAGCAAAACTAAGAAAAGCAGCGTATTATAATGGGTGAAGGTGATTTATATGAGAGAAATACCTTATAATCGAAAAGATGCGACCACCTATGCTAAAAAATGGGCGCTTGGCAGAAACCCTATGTATTATGATTTTGAACATATTGGGGGCGATTGCACAAATTTTGCTTCCCAATGCATTTATGCGGGTGCAAAGGTTATGAACTTTACAAGGGATACGGGCTGGTATTACCGCTCTATATCCGATAGAGCCGCTGCTTGGAGCGGCGTGCAGTATCTTTATAACTTTCTTGTAAACAATAAATCTGTCGGACCGTATGCCAAGGTAGTTTCGAGCAGTCAGGTTTTGCTCGGAGATATCGTACAGCTTGGGAGACGAAACGGTGGTTTTTATCATTCACTCGTTATTACTGCAATATCGCCTGTAATTTTAGTAACAGCCCATACATTTGATGCATTAGACAGACCGCTGTTTTCATATAACTATGATATCGCACGATTTCTGCATATCCAAGGTGTCAGAACATATTAAAAAATAGTATTTTATCTTCAAATAATTGATAATACAGGAAAACTATGCTATAATTTCTATAAACTTTCTAAAAGGTCGGGAGGTATTGCGAATGCGAATACAGTTTATTGGAGCTACTCACGAAGTAACGGGAAGCTGCACCTTGTTGGAAGTTAAAGGGAAATATTTTTTAATAGACTGTGGAATGGAGCAAGGCAAGGATGTTTTTCAGAATATAGTTCTTCCTGTTTCTGCGAGCGATATTGAAGCAGTTTTTTTAACTCACGCTCATATAGACCATTCGGGTATGCTTCCGAAGCTTTACAAGGATGGGTTTAAAGGTAAAATATATGCTACCGATGTAACATGCGACCTTTGCAATATTATGCTAAGAGATTCTGCTCATATTCAGGAAATGGAAGCGGCATGGCGCTCGAAGAAGGCTTTGAGAGCGGGCGAAGAGGCAATAGAGCCTGTATATAATACAGATGATGCGATAGGAGCAATATCTCTTTTCAGAAGATGCAATTATGGAGAGATAGTTTTTCCTGCTGACGGAATAGAGCTTCGATTTACCGATATAGGCCATCTTTTAGGCTCTGCCTGTATAGAGCTTTGGTTAAACGAGGGTGGGGTAAGTAAAAAAATAGTATTCAGCGGAGATGTCGGCAATACTAATCAGGGTATTATCCGCGATCCAGAATATGTTGAAAAAACCGATTATTTGGTTATAGAATCAACCTATGGAAACCGTCTTCACGATAAGGTAAGCGGCGATGTTACCGCGTTACTTGCAGAATATATTCAAAAGGCTTTAGATAAAGGCGGAAATCTTGTAATACCGTCGTTCGCTGTAGGTCGTACACAGGAGATTCTGTATATGATTCGCGAAATCAAGCAAAAAGGGCTTGTAAAAGGGCATAATAATTTTCCTGTATATGTTGATAGCCCTTTAGCAACTGCGGCAACTTCAATATTTATGCAATGCAATCCTGTTTGCTTTGATGAGGAAACCTTAAATCTTGTAAATCAAGGAATAAATCCTATATGGTTTGATGGTATTCATATATCAGAAACCTCAGAAGAGTCTAAGCAGATAAATATTGATACAGTTCCCAAGGTTATTATCTCTGCCAGTGGAATGTGCGAAGCGGGAAGAATAAGACATCATTTAAAGCATAATCTCTGGAGAAATGACAGCGTTATTCTTTTCGTAGGCTATCAGGCAGATGGCTCATTAGGAAGAAGACTTTTAAACGGAGAAAAAAGAGTTAATTTGTTTGGCGAGGAAATAACAGTTAATGCCGAGATTTGCTCTTTACAGGGAAAAAGCGGCCACGCTGACCGAGATGGTTTATTAGATTGGATTTCGGGATATAAAGAAAAACCGAAGATGATTTTTGTTAACCACGGGGATAATGATTCCTGCGAGGATTTCAAAAATCTTTTAAATGATAGAGGATACAGAGCAGAAGCCCCTTACAGCGGCACGGAATATGACCTGATTTCAGGGAAAATGACGATTTTTACCGAGGGCAAAAAGATAGACCGACAAAGCTTGTTTAAAGCGGGAACTCGCGCAGAAGCTATATATAATGAGCTCGTTTCAGAGGCAGAGCGGCTTTTAAATCTCGCTCGCAGTCGCAAGGGTAAAACCAATAAAGATAATGCAAAGCTTACATCCCAAATTCGAGAGCTTATCGAAAAATGGAAAAACTGATTTTAAGGAGAAATAATTATGAGAATTTGTGTATATGGCGCAGCTTCATCTACAATTGATAAAGAATATGTTGAAAAGGTTGAAGCGCTGGGAAAAGAAATGGCTTCGAGAGGACATTCGTTAGTTTTCGGCGGCGGCGGACATGGGCTTATGGGTGCTGTTGCAAGAGGTGTTCATTCAGGCGGCGGAAAAATTTTAGGTGTTATTCCTCAGTTTTTCAGAGAAGAGAATATTGAGGCTCTATGCGATTTTTGCGATGAGCTGATAGAGCCTGAAACAATGAGAGAGAGAAAGCAGATAATGGAGGATAATGCAGATGCCTTTATTATTGTACCGGGCGGAATAGGTACCTTTGAAGAGTTTTTTGAGATACTTACCTTAAAGCAGTTATGCCGCCATATCAAGCCTATTGCTATATATAATATCCGCGGATATTATAATGAAATGGAAGTCGTTATGGAAGAAGCGATAAAGAAAAATTTTATTCGCGAAAACTGCCTTGATCTTTATGAGATTACTGATGATGTTGATGAACTTTTTAAATATATAGAGGCTCCTGAGGACAATATAAGAACTGTTAAGGAATTAAAGGACGGTTAATAAAAAAGAAAAGTTCTTAAATGGACAAGGGTTATATAAAATAAGGGAGAAGTTCGGTGGATAAAAATATAAAAGGCAGCATAGCTGCGCTTACGGCAAACATAATTTTCGGTTTTAGCTTCTTGTTTTCAAAAGTAGCATTAGATTATGCTAATCCGCTGATAATTTTGGCGGTAAGATTTACTATTGCTTTTGCAGTGCTTAATATTTTGTGGCTGTTCAGAATAGTAAAATTAAATTTTAAAGGAAAACCTAAGAAAAGAATTATTCTTATGGCTTTGGCTCAGCCGCTTTTATATTTTATTTTCGAGCTGTACGGAATAGAGAAAACCTCAAGCGCTATGTCGGGCGTTATAATTTCATTAGTTCCCGTAGCGGTAATATTGCTTTCTACCTTTGTTTTAAAGGAGAAGCCAACTCGCAGTCAGATATTGTTTTCGGCTTTATCCCTTATGTCAATAGTAGTAATAAGTATTCTTTCGAATGATGGGGGAGAAAACAGTCTTGTAGGCATTTTGTTGCTTTTGGGGGCTGTAATATGCGCGGCGGCATTCAATATTTTAAGCCGAAGCGAGGCTCAGAGATATTCGCCCTTTGAGCGTACATATATGATGTTTTTAATAGGAACGGTAGGCTTTAATATAATAGCCATAGCTTCTCTCAGAGAAAACTATATTTTAGAGCTTACTTCAGCAGCTATATCTCCTCAGTTTTGGGGCGCTATCTTCTATCTTTCAGTACTTTCTTCAATAGCGGCATTTATGCTTTATAACTATTCAACATCGGTTATAAGCTCTGTCAGAGCGGCATCTTTTTCGAATATTATAACAGTTGTATCCGTTCTTGCGGGAATATTTATCCTCGGCGAGGTTTTATCTCTGCCTCAGCTTATCTGCTGTCTGCTTATCATAATCGGTGTTTTCGGTGTAAATAAATAAAAATAAGCACCCGCAAAGCGAGTGCTTATAATTGGTGGAGCATAGGGGACTTGAACCCCTGACCCCAACACTGCCAGTGTTGTGCGCTCCCAACTGCGCTAATGCCCCGAATGGTTGAATTATATCAAATAAATTTAGAATAGTCAAGATGGAGGGATTTATATGTATTCATTTTTACTTATCGGACAATCGAATATGGCAGGGAGAGGGAAGATAGATGAGGTAGAGCCGATTAACAATAACAGGCTTTATATTCTTCGTAATGGTAGATGGCAAAATATGTTTGTTCCCATAAATCCCGACCGCGCTTTTTCGGGGATTTCTTTAGCCGAAAGCTTTGCAGACAGCGTTTCCAAATATTATGGAGCCGACATAGGGCTTATCCCTTGCGCCGATGGCGGAACTACTCTTGAGCATTGGAAAAAAGACGACCTATTATATACCAACGCTCTTTATCAAGCAAAATTAGCAATGCGCACATCTGAAATAGCGGGAGTGTTATGGCATCAGGGAGAATCGGACTGCGCTGACGGAAAGTATCAGATATATAAAGAAAAGTGCACAGAGATTTTCGAAGCTTTACGGTCTGATTTAGGACTTAATGACCAGCCTTTTTTAGTTGGTGGATTAGGCTCGTTTTTGGCGAATTTTGATGATAACGGCAAAAACTATCCGTTTGTAAATTCTGCATTAAAAGAGATGGAAAAAGAAAACGACTATATAGGCTATGTTTCTGCCGATGGTCTTACAGCAAATCCGGACAATCTTCATTTTAACGCAAAATCCCTAAGAGAGTTCGGAACAAGATATTTTGAAAAATTTAAAGGAATGAACAAAATAATAACAAAAAACAGCGAAAAATTTGATGCTAATTTGAGCTCAATGGAGCTGCTTTAAAGAGAAAAATCAGTCCTTTAAGTATGCTTTATAAGAAAAAGTAGTTTTGTTATATTCGCAGGAGGGTACTATGCAGATTTTCAAAATAATTCTTGTGGCGCTTTGTATTATTTATGTGGGTATGTCGATTTACTATTACCTTAAAATGCGCCGATTGCTAAATGAAAATAGCGATGTTGAAGTGGATAAGATTATGCCGAAAATACAGTCAATAATGAAACGGATATCGGTTGTATTGTATGTTACAGTAGCTATATTTGTAATCTACCTGGTAGTGCTGATTATATAGAGTTTATTATCAAGATTATTTGGAGCATTTTCCGAAAGGAAAATGCTCCGTTTTTTCTGTATTGATTTGCGTCCTTTTTCTTATTTACGAAGAGTATTCGTTTACGGACTGATTTTTTATTTGGAAAAGATTGCTCTTCCATCAATTATTTGGACTATTCCCAATATACCGTCTTTCTGTTATAATGGCAACTGCAGATTAAAAAGAAAGAGGTGAAAACAGATGAAAAAAATATTATCTGCAGTTTTTACAGTTATTTTAATGTTCAGCATAATTTCGCTGCCTATGAAAGCTTCTGCTGTAAATGTCGGTTCTACTGCCGGAATAGTTAGCGTTTCAAGCGGACGGCTTAATGTAAGACGGGGCGCTTCGACCTCATCTCAGATTTTAACTTCTATAAATAAAGGAAACTATATAACCCTTATATCAAAGTCGGGCTCTTGGTGGTATGTAGAGTATGGCGATGGGCTTTACGGTTATTGCCATGCCGATTATATAACTCCTCAGACCAGCAGCACGGCTACGGTTAAAATAAGCTCGGGCAGCCTTAACATAAGAAGCGGAGCGGGAACTAACTATTCCCGTATAGGAAGCCTTTATAAGGGAGAAACAGTTGTTGTTCTTTCTAGTTCCGGTGGTTGGAGCCGCATACTCTATGATGGCACTAAAACAGGATATGTAAGCTCTCAGTATCTATCCTCATCATCCTCTTCCGAGTCTTATTCTGCGATTTCTCTTAAGGTTCCAAGCTTTAAGCAGAACGACTCAAGATGGGCAAATATTAAGATAGGAAGCTCGGGTAAAACAATCGGACAGATCGGTTGTGCAACAACGGGTATTGCTATGATGGAATCATATCGTACGGGAACTACAATATATCCCGATGCTATGATGAGAAAGCTCAGTTATTCCTCAAGCGGCAATGTTTATTGGCCAAGCCATTATAAGGTTGTAACAAACAGCTCAGGCTATCTCGGCGCGATTTATGAGCAGCTGAAAGCAGGAAAGCCTGTTCTTTTCGGAGCGAAGACTTCTTCTGGCTCTCAGCACTGGGTTGTTATTACGGGATATACGGGCGGTACTACACTTACAGCATCAGGCTTTACCATTAACGATCCCGGAACAGCAGGTCGCACGAATTTACAGCATCTCTTAAATTCGTATCCTGTATTTTATAAATTCTTCTATTATTAATAAAATCCTTGCAAACCCTTTCAAAGGTTATATGCTTTTGAAGGGGTTTATTATTTCTTGACAGCTTTTTGTTTACAAGGTATAATTTTATCATAATAATCAGTAAAGGTATTTAAAATGAAAAGAACAATAGCTTTGATATTAGTTAGTTTTATCTTGTTAGCCTCTTGCTCGAAAAGCGGTATAAGAGGGAAAATAAGCAACAATGTTTATCAAAATTCTTTTATAGGCTTAGGATTTAATCTTCCTGAGGGCTGGAGCTTTTATACAGATAAGCAGTTAGAAGATCTTTCTGCGTCCGCTGAAAGCGAAAATATAGTATATGATATGAGGGTTTATAACTCCGAAAATATTAACAGCGTAGGTGTTAATATAGAGAATGTAGGGATTGAATATAATACCTCAACTGATGTTAAAACCTATCTTTTAAATACTATGTCGGGAATAGATACATCGCTTAGCTCAATAGGATACGAAGGGGTAACCTGCGATTTAACAACTATTAAAATCGGAGAAACAGAATATCCTGCGATGAAGATATCAGCATCAATTTCTTCTATGGTTTTAAATCAGCTTGTTTTCTGTATACAAAAGGAAGAATACATGATAAATATTGCCGCAACATCATTCGGAGAGGATAAAACGGCGGAACTTGTATCATATTTTTATCTTGTTTGATAAAAAAGATTGTAACTTTGAAAGATTTATGTTACAATTATTCTACAAAATCAATAGGAGGTTTTAGAGATGGATTCTTTAAAGAAAATTTGGCCTATGCCTTTTAAAATCGAAGAGAAGAATGTAAAATCCTTTATTATCAATCTTCTTATCTTCATTGTTATTTGCGCTGTTGTAGGTTGGCTTATTGGAATTTTAGCAGGAATTCCGATAATCGGAATTGTATTTTCCATTGTTGGAGCTGTAGTTGAGCTTTACGGTTTCGTTGGAATCGTTCTTTGTATTTTGAAATTCCTTGGCATTGTAAAATAATAAGAACATATAAAAGCCCCGCTTGTGATATGCACCTCCAAAAGTGTCTAACTTTTGGGGTGTATATCATACAAGCGGGGCTTTTGTCTTATGTTTTTTCGCAGACTGATATAAATTTAGGTGACCACCATTTCTTATAGCCGATAAGTTTTAGATAAATGGGGTCATTCATATAATAATTATATTTTTCTTTATCAATAGAGAGCATTTTATGGTCATTCCAAAGCCCTTTATTGGTTTATATTTTAATTTGATTTCCAAAATTTGAGCCGCAGAGCATTGGTTACAACGAATACCGAGCTTAAGCTCATTGCGGCTGCTGCAAACATAGGGGAAAGGGTAAGCCCGAATGCGGGGAAGAAAACTCCTGCCGCAAGCGGAATACCAAGCGTATTATAGAAAAATGCCCAGAAAAGATTTTCTTTAATATTTTTAATAACCGCCTTGCTTAGCTTCATAGCCTTTACGGCATCGGAAAGGTCGTTTCGTATTAGTACAATATCAGAAGCCTCAAGAGCAACATCTGTTCCTGCTCCGATGGCAATTCCAATATCGGCTCTGGCAAGCGCGGGAGCATCGTTTATACCGTCGCCTATCATAACGACCTTTTTGCCCTCTGCTTGTAATGCGCGAATTTCCTTTTCCTTATCAGCGGGGAAAACTCCTGAAATAACCTTTTCTATTCCAACCTTGGAAGCTATTGCTTCAGCTGTGTTTTTATTGTCGCCCGTTAAAAGAATAACCTCGGTGCCAATCTTCTTCCATTCTTCAATTGCGTTTTTGCTCGAAGCTCTTTCGGTATCTGCAAGTGCTATAAAACCTACAAGTTTTTTATTTTCACAGAAGAAGAGCGGCGTTTTTCCGTTTTCGGAAACCTCTTTTGCCAAAGGCTCTAATTCTGAGATATCAATGCCATAATGGGCGCACATTCTCGCATTCCCCGCAATAACGCTCTTGCCTGATATATCAGCGCTGATTCCCATTCCTGCTTCGGCAGAGAAGTTTTCAGTCGAAAGAGGGGAAATTCCTTTATCTTTGGCAAAGGCTACGATTGCTTTAGCTAAGATATGCTCTGAGGGCTTTTCTACAGAAGCTGCAATAGTTAAAAGCTGTTCTTCGCTATAACCCTTAGCAGAAACAACATCTGTCGGAACGGGTGTTCCGTTTGTAACAGTTCCTGTTTTATCAAGAACAACAACCTTCGCTTTGCTAACTGTTTCAAGAGCTTCAGCTGAGCGGATAAGAATACCGTTTTCGGCGCCTTTTCCCGTACCTACCATTATGGCAGTAGGTGTTGCAAGGCCTAAAGCACAGGGACAAGAAACTACCAAAACAGCAATACCGCAGGACAGAGCGAACGAAACTGTTGCCCCGGTTAGAAGCCATATTATAACAGTTAAAACGGAAATCAATATAACAACGGGAACAAATACCCCGCTTACCTTATCGGCAAGTCTTGCAATAGGTGCCTTTGAAGAAGAGGCTTCTTCAACAAGACGAATTATTTTGGAAAAGGTTGTATCTTCGCCAACCTTTTCAGCTTTCATCAAAAAGTAACCTGCGCGGCAAACCGTTGCCGCAGTAATCTTATTGTTTTTGATTTTTTCTATTAAAAGGCTTTCGCCCGTTATAGCAGATTCATCTATTTCGGTAGTACCCTCTGTGAGGTAGCCGTCTGCGGGGATTTTTTCGCCCGCTCTTACAACTAAAATATCGCCGACCTTTATATCGGCGGCAGGGATAGTTTTTTCCTCTCCATCAATGAGTATAGTTGCTGTATCGGGGGATAGGTTTTGCAAAGCTCGAATAGCATCGGTGGTTTTTTCTTTGGAGCGCGATTCTAAAAACTTACCTAATGTTATAAGGGTTAAAATCATAGCAGCCGATTCAAAATAGAGATCCATAAATTTGCTATGTGCAGATACTACATCTCCTCTTCCTAAAAAAAACGCCATAGAAAAGAGACTATATATGCTGTAAACCGCGGCGGCTGAAGAGCCGAGCGCAATTAAGGTATCCATATTAGGGGCGCCGTTTTTCAAAGACTTAAATCCGTTTATAAAATAAGAGCGGTTAATTAAGATGACGGGAAGGGTTAAAAAGAACTGAACTAAAGCAAAAACAAGACTGTTTTCTTCGCCCTCTAAAAACGAAGGAATGGGAAGCCCCATCATATGCCCCATAGAAAGATAGAAAAGAGGTATAAGGAAAGCGAAAGAAGAGATAAGACGGGTTTTCATATTTTTAAAAGGATTGTCGGATTTAGTTTCCGTTTGCTTTTTTTCTCCTTTAACAGAAGCCGAATAGCCGCCTTTTTTAACAGCGGCTATTATATCCTTCTGAGAAATCTTGGTTTCATCAAATTCTACCGTCATAGAGTTTCCTAAAAGATTAACCGAAACGCTATCAACACCAAGCGCAGATACCGCCCTTTCAACATGGGCGCTGCAGGCGCTGCAAGTCATTCCTTTAACATCAAAATTTTGCTTCAAGTCAATTACCTCCTATAGAAGTTATCATAAGCTAACTTCTATAGGATTATTATACCCCCGTTTTTATATTTTGTCAAAAGGGTTTAATTTTTAGTTTTATCTCGCCATACCAAATCGCCCAAAAGCGATACTATTACCGCCGAAGCAGGCAAAGCTACCGAAAGGGTTAATAGGTCCAAAAAGTTTTCTCTTATGTAAATGCTATCGGTAAAAATAAGAAGAATTATCATTAGCGGGATTAAAATGAAAGGAAAAATCGCTGCAATTTTTATTATTTTTTTCGAAAAAGGACACATATTTTGTATTAGTTTTTTAAACATTTTATCACCTCAATTTATTTTAAAAGGCGATAAACTTAAATTCAATAGTAGGTTGTTGGAAGAAAAGGTAATTTATTGACAAGGTGGGTAGCCTTACTGTATAATAGACTTAAAGGAAGTGATGTTATGAAATGTCCATATTGCTCATATCAAGACAGCAAGGTTTTAGAATCAAGAACTAACGAGGAAACCAACCGTATTCGCCGCAGAAGGGAATGCCTTTCCTGCAAAAAGCGTTTTACTACATATGAAATAATAGAAACTGTTCCGCTTATGGTTTTGAAAAAGGATAATACTGTTGAGGCGTTTGACAGAAATAAAATTTTAAACGGTATTATAAGAGCATGCCAGAAACGCCCTGTTTCGATTGAGAAAATGGAACAGATTGTAACGGAAATAGAGCAACAACTATTAAATTCTCTCGAAAGAGAGGTTCCCTCAACAGCGATAGGGGAGCTTGTTATGGAGAAACTCAAGGAAACAGACGAGGTAGCATATGTGCGCTTTGCTTCAGTTTATCGCCAATTTTCCGATGTTGATTCATTTATGGCTGAATTAAATGAGCTTTTTAAAAGCAAGAACAAAAAGAAATAAAAAAACTGCCGACCTTCAAAGTCGGCAGTTTTTGTTTGCTAATTAGTCGTTAACATAAGGAAGCAAAGCTAAATGACGAGCTCTTTTGACAGCGATTGTAACCTGACGCTGATGATAAGCACAAGCACCGCTTACTCTTCTGGGTACGATCTTTCCTCTTTCGGAAATGTACTTACGAAGCTTTGCAATATCTTTGTAATCGATATTATCTGCTCTGTCAACACAGAATGCGCAAACCTTTTTGCGCGGTCTCATACCGCGACGAGGAGCTCTTTCTGTCTTTTCCATATTAAAATACCTCCGTTAAAATTCAAATTAAAACGGCAGTTCTTTATCTCCGGAAGTAATCTCTTCGAAATCATCCAAAGAGCCGCTTTCAAACGACTGCGGAACCTCTGTATGAGAGAAATCGGAAGAAGCGTCGGAGCCCATGCTCGACTGCTTGCTTTCGCAGAAGAAAGCGTTTTCGGCAACAACCTCAACAGCCTTCCTTTTGTTTCCGTTTTTATCCTCATAGGTTCTTGTTTGAAGCGTTCCCTCAACTGCCATAAGCTGACCTTTTTTGAAGAACTTGGAGATAAACTCTGCGGTCTGTCTCCATGCAACGATGTCTACCCAATCTGTTTGACGTTCGCCACCTTTTGTTACATAAGTGCGGCCTACAGCCAAAGTAAATGTTGCAACGGCAACATTGTTGGGTGTGAAACGCAGTTCCGGATCGGCAGCAAGCCTACCCATTAAAACAACTCTGTTAAGCACAATACGACACCATCCTACTTTTTGATAATAAGAGAACGAAGAACACCGTCCGTGATTTTATAAACACGGTCGAGCTCAGCCGGGAAATCGTGGTCAGCTGAGAAATTGATGAGAACATAATAACCCTCTGTTTCATCGTTAATCTCGTAAGCCAATCTTCTTTTTCCCCATTCGTCAACGGAATCAACTGTTCCGTTATCGGAAATGAGCTTCTTAAACTTTTCAACTACATTCTTGATCTCCTCTTCACCGAGAGAAAGACTTAAAACAAGAATGGTTTCATAGCTAGAAGTTAAAGCCACCTACAACACCTCCTTTTGGACTTAAGGTCCCGCATATATTGCGGGACAAGGATATCTTATATATTCTAACAGTTAAAACAGTATTTGTCAACTGTTAAATAATCAGAAAATAAGAAAGAATAAACGATGCGGCAAAAAGAGCCGACATTCCAATAAGAACGGCGGGCATACTAACGCCGCCTTTTTTTATTTTATCGGGATTTTTTATTTCGGCTACGGCCTTGCTGAGATAAAGCTTATTGAAAAACAGCGCGGCTAAAATATTAACTGCTAAACCTATTATTGAAAAAATATCGGCAAGCATCGCCCAATCTGTCAAATTTGCGGAAGAGTTTACATACTCAGCAATTGTGCAAATAGCATAGGGAAGATTAGAAATAAATCTAAAAATAAGAAAGACGATACCGAGAAGATTCATTCTCCTATAAAGATAATAAAAAGGACCGAAAAGAAGAGCGGGGATATTGAGCGAAAAAGAACTTCCGTTTTTCTCTGCGATTTTCCATTTCTGCAGAAAAATACCGCTTGAAGGTCCAACATATTCTGCCAAGTCTTTTGCCTTTACACCATCAATGGTATCATCGGGACGAACAGCGCCGAAGAGCATAGCATCTTGATAAATGGGGCGCTCTTGTCTCGGTGCGCGAAGGTCTGTTTTACAATGAGGACAGAAGACAGCCTCATTATCCAATTCATGGCCGCAACGGGGACAGGTTTTTTTATTAAGCTCTTCCTTCTTTTCGGAAACAGGGTTATAGCTTTCTCCCGTTTCATGAAGATTTTCAGCGGCGCATTTGCCTGTTTCAATGTAACATTTTCTATGATGAGGAGCGCCGCATATAGGGCAAACAACAACATCATCGGATTCTGAAAAAATCTCGTTGCAATGGGCGCAACGGTATCCTTCATATTTTCCCATCTTGGAAATTTTCCTTTCTCAAAAAACTGTTTTGATTGTAACATATTGAATATTCTTTTGCAACCTTTTTTATAGGAAAGTTGTGTAATTTCCTTGACAATAGGGTGGGAAAAAGTTAAAATAATATTAAATGTGAGAGTTTTTGCATTTGTCTTGATAAATTTCCGATTTGTCTTGATATATTAAAAAACAGAATGGGAGGAAAGAAAATGGTACCAGAAGCTACCGTAATGCTTTATTGCATTATCAGTGCTGCGGTTTCAGCAGTTGTTTTTTCGCTGATAATGTTCTTTATAGGTTACTCATACAGAAAAAAAGCAGCAGAAAAGCAGATTGGTTCTGCAGAAGAAGAAGCAAGAAAAATTTTAAACGATGCGGTTAAAAACGGCGAGGCTCGCAAAAAGGAAGCAATCCTTAATGCTAAAGATGAAATACACGTTTTAAGAACCGAGCTTGACCGCGAAACAAAAGAGCGCAGAGGTGAACTTCAGCGTCAGGAGAGAAGACTCCAGCAAAAAGAGGAAAACTTAGATCATAAGACCGAGAATATGGAGAAAAAAGAAGAGCGGCTTCATGAGCAGATGAAGCAGGCTGAAGAAAAGCTCCAGGAATCGGAAGAAATCCGCAAGCGTCAGCTTGAAATGCTCGAGAAAATATCGGGATATACAGCTGATAAAGCTCGCGAGCAGCTTTTAAAGGAATTAGATCTTTCTCTTTCGCACGAAAAGGCAAAAAGAATTCTTTATTATGATCAGATGCTAAGAGATGAGGCAGACAGCAAGGCAAGAGATGTTATATCCAGCGCTATTGCTCGCTGCGCCGCTGATTATACAGCGGAGAGCACTGTTTCTGTTGTTCCGCTTCCCAATGATGATATGAAGGGAAGAATTATCGGACGCGAAGGCAGAAACATCAGAACTATTGAAACTATGACGGGTGTTGACCTTATTATTGATGATACTCCCGAAGCTATAACGATATCTTCCTTTGATCCCGTTCGCCGCGAAATTGCGAGAACGGCATTGGAGAAATTAGTTGGTGACGGACGAATTCATCCTACCCGCATTGAAGAAACTGTTGAAAAGGCTCGCAAAGAGGTTGAGCAGAAGATTAAAGCAGAGGGCGAAAGGGTTTGCTTAGAGCTTACTATTCACGGAATTCACCCTGAGCTTGTTAAGATTCTCGGAAGACTTCGCTACAGAACTTCTTATGGACAGAATGTTCTCCGTCATTCTATCGAGGTTTCCTATATAGCAGGAATGATGGCGGCTGAGCTCGGCGTTGACCAGCAGATGGCAAAGCGCGCAGGACTCTTACATGATATCGGAAAAGCTCTCGACCATGAGCTTGACGGAAGCCATATTGCAATCGGTGTTGACGTTGCTAAGAAATATAAAGAGCCTCAGGATGTTATTCATGCTATTGAGTCGCACCATGGCGATGTTGAGCCGAAAACTGCTATTGCATTTATAGTTCAGGCGGCAGACGCTATTTCAGCTTCTCGCCCCGGAGCAAGAAGAGAAAATCTCGAAAACTATATCAAGCGTCTTGAAAAGCTCGAAGAGATTTCCAATTCATTTGAGGGTGTTGAGAAATCATATGCAGTTCAGGCAGGTCGCGAAATCCGCATTATGGTTCGTCCTGAGCAGGTAAGCGATGATAAGATGGTTCTTATTGCCGCTGAGATTGCGCGCAAGATTGAAGCTGAGCTTGATTATCCCGGTCAGATAAAAGTTAATATGATCAGAGAATCAAGAGCGGTTGATTACGCTAAATAAAAACGGGGGGCGCAGTTTTAAATGCGCCCTCTATTTAATTCGGAGGATAAAATGTATAGTTTTGATGTAAAAGATGCTACCGAAAAGTGTGTTAATTGGATAAGAGATTTTTTTAAAGAAAACGGTCCCGATTGTAATGCTGTTTTAGGCGTATCAGGCGGAAAGGATAGTTCGGTTGCGGCTGCTCTTTTAGTTCGAGCTTTAGGAAAAGAGAGGGTAATCGGGGTTATGATGCCCGAGGGCATTCAGCCCGATATAGATTATTCAAAAGAGCTTTGCTCCTTTTTGGATATTCCTAATATAACAATTAATGTAGGAAGTACAATAGCAAAGCTTAAAGAGGAGCTTTCTGAGAATATGGACCTTTCAAGACAAGCGGCGGTCAATATTCCGCCGAGAGTCAGAATGGCGGTGCTTTATGCCGTTGCGGCAAGTAATAACGGAAGAGTTTGCAATACCTGCAACTATTCTGAAGATTATGTAGGCTATGCAACCCGATATGGCGATGGAGCAGGCGATTTCGGCCCTATTTCGGGTTTTACGGTAGACGAGATCAAAAAGATAGGTTATTATCTTGGGCTTCCTGAAAAGCTTATAGAGAAGGTGCCCTCTGATGGACTTTGCGGAAAGACAGACGAGGATAATTTAGGTTTTACCTATAAGGAACTCGATTTGTATATAAGAGAGGGAATAGAGCCACCGAAAGAAACAAAAGAGAGAATTGACAGGCTTCATAAGTTAAATCTTTTCAAGCTTTCCTATATGCCGATATTCAAATATTTTGAGTAAGATTAAAAAAAGGGCTTCGCCGATAGCGAAGCCCTTTTTATGACAAAAAATTAATTATTTTTGGGATATACTCTTGACTATTTAAGACTATGTTGGTATAATATGAAAGTCGCAAAAATTCGGGGTGTAGCTCAGTTTGGTAGAGCGCTTGGTTCGGGATACCATACCGAACGGAGACCGATTTTCTCTCCGAACCGCACAACCCCTCGTAAACAGTCACTTTATCGGTGGCACAGTATTTTAGAATTAGCGGTAAATACCGCTACGACCACATAAAAACCCACAGATACGATATTTTCGTGAAACTTTGGGTACAAAAAAATTGAATATCGAGGTGTGGCTCAGTTTGGTAGAGCACTACGTTCGGGACGTAGGGGCCGCAGGTTCAAATCCTGTCACCTCGACCAAATTTTGACCGAAATTCGAGGTTTATCCTCCACTTTCGGTCAATTTTTATACCTTTTCAAAGTATCTTTGCGCCACTTTTAGAAAATTACGATTTTTACGACCACTTATTTACCCACAATTTTTTATGTGCTTAAAAAACTGCTTTTCTTTGGTTACTGCGTAGTAATTTTTACACCACTATTATATCTTTCTTTGCAGATAAACCATATCCTTTAGCTGAACACCGCATTCATATATCGGATGGTCGTAGTTGTCTGTAAAAAAGTTCGGTATGCTATGCGAATGAATAAAACCGCACTTTTCATAGAAAGGAATAGTCAGCGGACTATCACCCGTGCCAACCTGCAAAACGGAATATTTGCCACTGTACTCTTTGACAAGGAAATCAATCAAGGTCTTTGCATAACCCTTTCCTTGATGTTCGGGAGCAGTTGCAATGTTTTTTATCTCAAGAACACCATTGCCCTCATCTGTAACAACACACTCGCATTTAATGCCATTATCATCAATCACATACATAGCACCCTTGTCAATATATCGGTCAATCATATCCTCTTGCTCATCTGCTAATAACAGCAAGGAAAGATATTGTTTTTTGTTTTCCTTAATCTCCGTGATTGTCATTTTATTACCCTGCAAATTCTTATTTTATCAAACTGATTATACCATACAATAATACATTTCGCAACAAAACTACGGCGGTAAGGATTTTTGTTCCTTACCGCCGTGTGCTTTATGCCGACTGTGATGCTTTCATTTTAGCCTTGGCTTCTTGAATCTCGGCTTTCATTTTTGAAATCATCTCTGCGAGTAGGATTTCACATTCCTCTCTCGTTTTGGCATATATATTTTTGGATATGCGTTTGCCGTCTGCACCTCTTGGAGAATATCTGCCTTCGTAGAGGTTGTCATTTATTTTTGTGATGCATCCTGTACCTGCCTTTCGTATTTTGCCTTGTACGGCTTCAAATTTCGGCTTACACGGCTCGTTTGTGTCTTGGTAGGGTGTTTCCTTGTCCTCGGCACTAACGCCGTCATTTTTGGCGATACCTTGCTCAATTTTGGTCGCTGCTTGTTTTTGCATTTCGTGGGTACTGTGCAGGTATATATCAAGCGTGGTTTGGGATGACACATGACCTATGATTGAGGATAAGGTTTTCACATCCATACCGTTAGCGAGTGCCGTTGTAGCGAAGGTATGCCGAAGATCGTGGAAGCGGATGTTCTTGCAGTCTGCTTTTCTAAGGATTTCTTTTACCTTCTTTACCACCGATTGCGGATTCCTCGGCATATCTTCAATTATCGGTGATGGGAACAGCCACCTTGAGTTTACCGTCTTTTTATACTCTACTAACACATTTAATACCACTTTCGGCAGTATTATCGTCCGTATCGAGCTTTTGGTCTTTGGCTCGGAGATTTGCATACTGCCTTTCACATGATATACCTGTCGGCAGATATTCAGTTCGCCGGTATCGAAGTTAAGGTCATCCCACTGCAGAGCGAGAAGTTCACCTCGGCGCATTCCTGTGGTGAGTTCCAAGAGCAGCATTTCGAAGTATCCTTCGTATTTTGCTTGAATAAGGAAGCGTTGCATTTCTTCGGGTGTAAGCACCTGCATCTCA
>JAGBHD010000023.1 GCA_018110785.1 Oscillospiraceae bacterium | reverse complement strand
TTGAATATTTGAAGAAAAACGAAAACATATCGCTTGAGATTTTAAAAAATTCCTACCATTTTTATTATAACGATGAGGACTATAAGCTTATATTAGATAAATTTTCGGAAGTGTTAAAAAATGATTGAGCATCCTATAGAGCCGATATATAATGAAAATTCAAAAATACTTATATTAGGTAGCTTCCCCTCGGCAAAATCAAGAGAGCAGCTGTTTTTCTATGGGCATTCTCAGAATAGATTTTGGAAGGTTTTATCTTTGGTATTAGAAGAGAAAGAGCCTGAAACAATAGAAGAAAAGAAAGTCTTTTTATTGGAAAATGGTGTAGCGCTGTGGGATGTAATTGCCTCTTGCGACATAAAGGGAAGCTCAGATAGCTCCATAAAAAATGTTAAGGCTAACAATTTGAGCGTAATTCTTGATAATGCCGACATAAAAAAGATTTTTGTTAACGGAAAAACGGCAGAAAAGTATTATAATAAATATATAAAAGAAAAAATCGGGAGAGAGGCTATTTGTCTTCCCTCTACCTCGCCCGCAAATGCAGGTTGGGCGTTGGAGAAGCTATTAGAAAAGTGGAAGATAATAAAGGAGATAAAATGAAAAAGACCTATGTAACAACAATGCCAAATCATATCGGCGCCTTTTTAAAGGCGAGCCGCTGCTTTGCAGGGCTTGGGATAAATATTACGAGAGTAAGCTATAATAAGGCGATAGACACACATACCTTGTTTATTGATGCTGAAGGAACACCCGAGCAGCTTAAAAGAGCAGACATAAAGCTCGGCGAAATCGGATATCTTCAGAATGATAAAAGCAATAATAGTATCGTTTTAATAGAATTCAGACTTAAAGACGAGCCGGGTAGCGTTACAGATGTGCTATCTCTAATAAACGAATTTAATTTTAACATTTCATATATAAGCTCCCAAGAAAACGGTACCGATTATCAGCTTTTTAAAATGGGATTGTATGTTGATGATGCCGAAAAAATATCAGTGTTTTTAGCAGAGGCGGAAAAGCTTTGCCGCGTTCGCGTTATAGATTATAATCATACCGAAAAAATATTTGATAACAGTATTTTTTATAATTCCTTTGTTCAAGGAATAACCTCAAATATCGGTCTTTCGGATGAAATGCGGGAAAAACTGTTGGTTAATACGAACTTAGCTATGCAAACCCTTGATGAAAAGGGAACATCTCCCTACCGAACATTCGATAGCATAGGCAAGTTTGCAGAGTTGATAGCCGCTTCCCGCGGCGAAAGATTTTCTCCGCGCATAAGCCGCCATAAGTTAACGGAGAATACCGAACTTGTTTTGATAGAGCCGCCCTGCGGAAGCAATACTGCAATTATAAAAAGCGGCGAAGAGGCGCTGTTTATAGATACGGGCTATTCATGCTATCGCGAGGAGATGGAAGCAATTTTCCGAAAAGAGCTTCCGAATTATTCAAAAATGAAGAAAACCGCGATAGTAACCCATGCCGACTTAGACCATGCAGGTCTTCTTTATATGTTTGATGAAGTTTTTGCCTCTAAAAAAACGGCGGAATGCTTAAAGGCAGAATATGAGGGCAGAAAAGGCTTTAGAGAAACAAACCCCTTGCACGAGCCATATATCAATATCTGCAAAATTTTAACGGGCTATCAGCCGCCCGAGCCTTATAAGGTAAAGGCGCTATGGGGAACTGAAGAGCAGCAGGAAGCGCCCCTTGTTCAGATTGGATTTTTCGACTTTGCCGACCTGCATTTTGAGGTTTATGAGGGAAAAGGAGGTCATCTCCAGGGCGAGATAGTTTTAATAGACTATGCCCACAATATAGTTTTCACAGGGGATATTTATATAAACCTTAAGGGGTTAACCTCCGAGCAGGCGGCATATAATCGCCATGCTCCTATTTTAATGACCTCTGTTGATACCGATCCCAAGCTTTGCGCTCTTGAGAGGCAGACGGTTATAGGAAGGCTCGGATCGGGGAATTGGCAAATTTTCGGCGCCCACGGCTATAAAAAGGATTACTCCGTTAACGCGGAATATTAAAAAGAGCACCGAAGGAGATATTATGAAAAAGAGATATATTGTTTCTATATTTATAATGATTTTGGTTTTGCTTTCTGCTTGCCACCCAACAGACAAAATCACCGATACGGCTTCACAAACACAAGAAAACGAATTTGATAGTGTTGATTTTATTAGTGAAACAATAGGTGTTTCAGTATATTCGAGTGATAGATCGTTTGATTTTTTGAGGTTGTCCAACAAATACAGAAATCAGGCGCAGCAAATAGCTGAATCGCTTAGTGTTGATGGTTTTAAAGCAATAAATTCTGAATCACCAAAAGATAAGGGTTATATAAGCTTAAGGTTTAATGATTTGATAACCGTAAATTATGACACAGAATTTACGGTTTATGAGAATGATATTGTCGGAGTGAAAATTGCCCGTCAAACGAAAAACTATAAAGCAAAAGATGGAACTTATGAGAGATTGAAGTCTTTGTTGATAGAAATAAGCCAAGAGCATAGCAAGTATTATAAAATTAATTGCGAAAATTTTTCACATACATATTATTTATATGACAAAGCGGGGAATGTGGTAGTATCTAAAACGACAGGTGGTCGAGAGCCGCACATACAGATAGTGGGCGAGGGACTACTGAGCGTTATGGTTTCGGGCGGAACAGGAACGCTTACAAGAAACACATTTTTTTATAATTATGAAACAGGAGAAACATCTCCTAATTATAGCGGTATAGTTGATATTTGCGGAGAATACATATGCCGAACAGGACAAGGTGTGTATATCTACAAGCTATTTGAAGAAGAGCCGATAGCGCATATCCGCTTTTTTGAAAAACAGCTTTATTATTATACGATAGAACCTATAGGTGCGGCGGCGTTTATAAATGGCGGCAAAGAATTAAGTGTTAGCTATATGCAGGCAGAAAATGCGGAATACGCAACTCAAACATTTAGCATGGAAAGCATATTGAGAAAAGAATATAGCGAAATTGTTTGTGGTTGGGAAGATGAAATCGCTTTAGCTACTAAAGAAGAGGATAAAGAGATGCAAGCCTTTCTTCGAGAGATTTATGGGGAAGTATCTCCCGAAACCAGTTTAGAGCATGTTTTTATTATTAACGGAAAATTAACCTTAGACGATAAAACCTATTACCTTTGCACATGGAATTGGTTGGTAGAAGCAGATGGTGTATCAAATCATATATCCAAAATTTCAGATATTCTTGTAGCAGAGGATAGAACGGCATCTTATGAATGCTGGTTTCCCGAAGAAAATGTTTTGGAGTGGTATCCGGCATATAACAGAATATAAAAAAGGAACGGAGACAGTTCATAATGAAGTAGTCTCCGCTCCTTTTTTAGCTCATATAATGTAGGGGGTTGAGTTTTTTCTCTGTTAGTGATAAAATAATGTCGAAAAAAGGGAAAAAGGGGCGAAGAAAATGACCTTATACGATTGGATATTCAGCCTATACCCCGAAAATTCTCAGGTAAACGGAAGAT
>JAGBHD010000022.1 GCA_018110785.1 Oscillospiraceae bacterium | reverse complement strand
TCAAAAAGAAGTTCTAACCAATATTCAGTTTCATAACATTCTTTTTGAGCTATTTCTAGTTTTGAAATAAAATCCTTAGTTCCTTGTGCATATTGAGCTTCGTGTAAGTTTGCCCCGATAGAAGTCGCTGAGCGGAGCAACTGATTTATTAAAACGGATTCTTTTTGGTTTGTTTTCATATCGCGGCTAAGAAAAACGATTTTCTTTGCAAATTCTTTTGCTTTATCTCTTAAAATGCTGTCAGCCAACATTATCACCTCTAAATTTATTATACATAAAAACAGATAGTCTTTCAAGTTATATTCCGACTTTGTCGGAGTGATATTATTGCCTTACGGCAATAGTGTTATTGAAACCTTTCGGTTTCAGTGATATTTTATTCGCCAATAAACTGCCGAAGGCAATAGCACTCGGCGGTAGCCGAATATAACTGCAAAACAATATAACTCGCCAAAGGCGAATAAAACTGGCGTTGTATCCTTACGGGTACAACGCCTAAGCGTCGCATTTTTTATTTGAATATTTGTTTTCGGTTTGTTTTATAGACCGAAAGGACGATGCCGATGCAGATAAACATCATAGCTATCGAAGAGCCGCCCTGCGATAAAAACGGAAGGGTTATTCCGATAACGGGGGCAAGACCTATGCACATACCTATATTTATTATTATCTGGTAGGCGAAAATTGAAAAGAAACCGATGCAGATAAAATAGCCCTCTCTGTCTTCCGATAAAAGCGCCGTCCTTAGTATTCTGAAAACAATTATCAACAGAGCAATAATAACAAGTGCCGCCCCTATAAATCCGAAAGCTTCTCCGATAAAGGCAAATATAAAATCGTTATAAACCTCAGGAATATTTCTGAGCGACTCTGAGAAAATCCCTTTTCCTAAAAGTGTTCCCGAGCCTATTGATATTTTACCCTGTATCGGTTGATAACCTATTCCCAAAGGGTCAAGCTCAGGGGTAAAAACCGTTAAAATCCTAAGCTTGTGGTAATCCTCTAAAATAAAGAACCAAGCGATAAGCGCTAAAGGAACGGCAAGACCGAATGCTCCCGCAATATATTTCCAAGAAAGACCTGCCGCGAACATCATAAATAAAAAAGTAATAAGGAAAACCGTTCCCGTTCCGAAATCATTTTGAATAAAAACGAGCAATACTGTCGAGAGAGCGTGAAGCGAGAGGGCAAGAACCTTTTTAGGTTGATTTATATGCTCGCCAACTCTTGCAAGATGATAGGAAAAGGAAAGAACAAAGGCAATCTTTAAAAATTCAGAGGGCTGAAAGGTTGTAAATCCTAAATTGAGCCAAGCGCGGTCGTTAGCCTCGGCGCGCTTATAAACAAGCGGCGTAAAGGTTAGAAGCATAAGAACTATAGCTATCGGCATATAAATTTTATAAAGCTGAATAAAATCCTTATAGTTGCTGTTTGATATTAAAACGGCGAGGGTTATTCCTAAAATAATTGCAATAAGCTGAACTAAAGGAATTCGAACACCATAAACAAAGCCTATTTTATACATAGCGAAAAGGAGAAAAACAGAAAAAAGCGAAAGGCCGATAGCCGTAAACAAGAGCATTTTATCAATCTTTTTTAAATAAGATATAATATGCCGCATAAAATTTCCTCCTTTTTATATTTGTGAAGAATATTTTACCATATTGATTTCTAAAATTCAACTGTCAAGAAAGGGAGAGGAAAAATGAAAAAGGAGCTTACACCGAAAGAGTTTGTAAAAATGCAAAAAACTGATAGAAGAATAGCAAAAATTAATAAAATTTTAAGTGTGCTTTTGTGCGCCGCTGTATTGAATTTAGTTCTGCTTTTCTTCGGAATAAATATACCAAAATCGATAAAAAATGTTGTAACGAGCGAGGAAGCCGTGGGAGTTTATAATAAGGTTTTCTCGGCGGTAAAGCAAAGCGGAGAATATTTGATAGATACCTTTATGGAGCGAGAAGATGCTGAAGAGAGTTCATCTGAAATTTAATTTCTCCTTTATTTTTATTATTACCTTTTCGCTCGTTTTCGATAAAACGGGGATAACATTTTATTCTCTTGTTGCCTGTCTTCTTCATGAAGCGGGGCATATCTTAGCTATGCTTTTTTTAGAAAACTGCGATATAAAGATAAGCTTTACCTTAAGGGGTATCGCAGCGACTACTCGAAATTTAAAACATGAAAAAATATGTCTTGCCGCCGGACCGGCGGCAAATTTTTTATTGTTTTCGCTTTATCCCTTTTTCCCCGCCTTTGCGGCGGTCAATTTAATCGTAGGAGGAATAAATATTATCCCCGTTTCCGAAAACGACGGCGCAAGGCTTTTGCATTTATATTTGATAAAATTTTATACTATAGGCTATAGTGAAATTTTAGAGAAAATTATTGGCATATTATTTTTAATTCCGCTTATAGGTCTTCTTTTTTATGTTGCGATAACAAATCCTCATAACTATACCTTGCTTGTTCTTATAATATATCTGATAATGTTCCTAATAGAGGGCAGAGGGCTTGACTGAGAGCTTAAAAAAAGATAAAATAAAGCCATAATAATATAAAAAGGAATGTAGAAATGGACTTAAAAACCGAGAAGATTTTAAAAAAGGTGCAAAAACCTGCCAGATACATAGGCGGAGAGCAAGGCTGTATTTATAAGAATAAGGAAAATATAGATGTGCGTTTTGCCTTTTGCTTCCCCGATGTTTACGAGGTAGGAATGTCGCACCTTGGAATAAAAATACTTTATCATACGTTAAATACGCTTGATTATGTTTGGTGTGAGCGAGTATTCGCCCCTTGGAATGATATGCAGGAAATTATGAAGGAGCAAAATATCCCGCTTTTTGCCTTAGAAAGCCATGATCCTCTTTCCGATTTCGATTTTATCGGATTTACCTTGCAGTATGAGCTTTCATTTACCGCAGTTATAAATATGCTTGAGCTATCGGGAATAAAGGCTTTTGCAAGAGATAGGGGAAATGAGCTTCGAGGTATCGTTATCGGCGGAGGCCCTTGCGCCTGCAACCCCGAGCCGATTGCCGACTTTTTTGATATCTTCAGCCTCGGCGAGGGAGAAGAATCATTAAACGAGCTTATGGCAGTTTATCGCGACTGCAAGAAAAAGGGCATGAAAAAGGACGAGTTTTTGAAGATAGTTTCAAAAATGGACAGCTTTTATGTCCCCTCGCTTTATGATGTTAAATATCAGCCCGATGGCAAAATAGCCTCTATAGAGGCGATAGGCGAAGCCCAAAAGAAAATAAGAAAAAGAACAATAACCGATTTATCGTCTGTTTCTTATCCCGAAAATTTCGTTGTTCCATATATGGAGGTTATCCACGACCGCGCAGTTATCGAGATTATGCGCGGCTGCGGCCGCGGCTGTCGTTTTTGTCAAGCGGGGTATATCTATCGACCTTTAAGATTTAAGGACAGAGGAGTATTATTCAAAGATGCCGAAAACCTTTGCAAAAATACGGGTTATGATGAAATATCTCTCTGCTCGCTTTCCTCAAGCGACTATGAGGGGATAGAAAAGCTTTTAGACGAGCTTTTAACCTTTACCGAGAAAAATAATATAAGCCTGTCGCTTCCCTCTTTGAGAATAGATAATTTCCCCAAGGAGCTTATGGAAAGACTTATGAAGGTAAGAAAAAGCTCTCTTACCTTTGCGCCCGAAGCGGGAAGTCAGCGTCTTCGCGATGTTATAAACAAGAATATAACAGAAGAAGATGTTATGAAAACCTGTACCATAGCATTTATGGGCGGATATACAAGCATAAAGCTTTATTTTATGGCAGGTCTTCCAACCGAAACAGATGAGGATATCAAAGCGATAGCAACCTTAGCTCAGAAGATAGTTGACCTTTACTATTCTAATCCGAATAAACCTCGCGGCAGAGGGGTAGATGTTTCAATAAGCCTTTCTACCTTTGTTCCCAAACCCTTTACTCCTTTTCAATGGGAAAGACAGGCTACCGCAGAGGAAATAATCCATAAGCAGAAATATCTTATGGAGAATATTACTACCAAGAAAATAAGAGTAAGCTGGCATGATACAAATACAAGTCTTATAGAAGCGGCTTTGGCGCGAGGCGACAGAAGACTTTCCGCCGTTTTATACAAAGCTTGGGAAAAGGGCTGCTTCTTAGATGGTTGGGGTGAATTTTTCAAGCCTGAGGCTTATTATGAAGCATTCCGCGAATGCTCTCTTTCTCCCGAATTTTATGCTAACCGCCAAAGAGAAAAGGACGAGATATTCCCTTGGGAGCATATCGACTGCTTGGTTACAAAAAGCTTTTTATTAAGAGAAAATGAAAAGGCGCATGCCGCTAAAACTACCAAAGGCTGCTTTGAGGCTTGTGCTGACTGCGGAGCTAATAGTATAGAGGGGGATAAGATTTGTGGAAAATATAAGAATTAAATTTTCTAAAACAGGAAATGCAAAATATATATCCCATCTCGATTTAAACCGCTTTTTTCAAAGGATATTCAAAAGAAGCGAAGTCCCCGTTTGGGTAACCGAAGGGTTTAATCCCCATATATATCTCCATTTTTTGTTACCGCTTTCCTTGGGAACGGAAAGCATCTCGGAGTTTGTTGATTGCAAGATAACCGAAGAGATGGAATATAGCGAGATAAAAAAGCGAATCAATAATGTTTTGCCGCAGGGCTTTTCGGTTTTAGCCGTTTCGGCGCCTATAGAAAAGACTGAAAAGATAGCCTTTTGCAGATACGAGCTTGAATTCCCCGAAACTCCGAAAGAAAAGCTTTTAGCCTTTTTAGAAAAAGAGAAAATAGAGGTTCTGAAAAAGACTAAAAGAAAAGAATATATAGTTGACTTAAAAGCCGAAATGAAAGAAGCCTCTCTTTTAGAAAAAAAGGAAGGCTCTATGCTCTCTCTTATTCTCCCCGCAACCGAAAATAGGTCGATAAACCCCGATTTGCTTGTAACTGCTCTTTCGGAGCATTTAAAGGAAGAGGTTTTTTGCAGAATTAAGAGAACGGGCGTTTTAAAAGAGGATTTAACAGATTTTAATTAAAAAAGGCGCGATTTTCGCGCCTTTTTATATATGTAAAAGAATTTTTCTTAAATCCGCTACAGAGTCTGCAATATAATCCGCCCCCGCATTTTTAAGCTCGTTTTCTTCGGCAAACCCAAAAGAAACTCCAACAGTTTTAAGGGAATATTCTTTCCCTGCGAGTATATCAAATTTTCTGTCCCCAATCATAACCGATTCGCTTCTCAAAAGAAGCTGACTATCCAAAAGATAGGAAATAACCTCTTCTTTGGTTTGCCTTGCTTCGGAAAGGGTGTTTCCTGCGATAAAATCGAAATATTTTAAAATATCGAAATGCTCTAAAATTTTAACGGCGAATTCTTCAGGCTTGCTTGTTGCAAGGTAGATTTTTTTGCCATTCTTTTTTAAGTCGGAAAGCAGGGCGCTAATACCGCTGAAAAGCTCATTTTCGAAAAGCCCCTTATCAGAAAAATATTCCCTGTAATATTTAACCGCTGTTTCGGCATCGGACTCATTCATAGCATAATATTTTTTAAAAGAAGAGATAAGAGGCGGACCTATAAATTTTCTGAGCGCGCTTCTCGGCGGAGGATTTATGCCCATTTTTTCGAGAGCATATATAACGGAATTGGTAATTCCCAAAAAGGGGTTGGTTAAAGTTCCGTCGAGATCGAAAAGAAAGTTTCGCATATATTTTCCTCGTTTAAGATTTTTTTATATGATATCACGGCGGGTTTGTTTTTGCAATAAAAACTAATATGAAATTTTGGTGAAAAAATAATTTGTGAAATTTAAAAAAACCTCTTGCAAAATAAGTTTTTGTCGTATATAATCATAGAACAGTATAAGAATAGGCGTATTGTTTATAATGCCAAAAAAGCACACACACTTTTTGTGCAAAGTGAATAAAAACAACGGTGATTGCCATGAAACTCACAAATTATGCAGAAAACGTCACAGAAAAAACAGAAAAAAAGCGGCAATCGGAGGTAACATTTTTTTCCGACGAATTATTTTCCGAGGTGCGGATAAGCGAAGAAATTCAAAATTTGCCGCATATAAAGGAAACAACGGAAATAAAATTTATGCTTTTCGGCGAAGCTGATTTTCTGATTGAAAACCAAGGGGTATCCTTGAAAGCGGGAGAGTTTTTGATTATTGAAAGCTTCGTTGTCCATTCGATGGTAGGCTCAAAAGATGCGGTTATCTGCACCATCAGTTTGCCAACAGAGGGAGAAAAGAGCGCTAGATTTTTAAAGCCTTCTTCGAAAGGATTTCTAAAAATTTCAAGAGAAGAAACAGATGTCTTTTCGGAAATATCCGATTTAGTTCCTCAGATGGTTTTAAAAAAAGATGAATTGAGCTCGAAAGCATTGGTTAAAGGGGCGGCGCTTATCTTGATAGGTGTTCTCGAAGAGGCAGGCTTTATCGAAACCGATAGAGAAAATGTTCCCGAAATTTATGATACCGATAGAATAGAGCAGGTTAAAGAATATGTCCATAAGTCCTATGGCGAGGAGATTACTATTACTTCCGCCGCAAATATCTTAGGACTTCATCCAGGTTATTTTTGCCGCCTTTTCAAAAAAGAAACGGGGAAAACCTTTATAAATTATGTTAATAGCTATAGGATAAGTCAGGCGAGGCGGAAGCTTCTGCAAAGGAATTCCAATATAACCGAAATAATGTATGAAAGCGGATTTTCCAACTATGGATATTTCAACCGCGTTTTCAAGCAATATACGGGCTGTTCGCCAACCGAATACCGCCGCCGCGCGAGTAAATAAAAAAGGCAGATAAAAAGGTCTGTTTCGGTTGACATAAGCGGTATATACCTATATAATAAATATAAGGGAAAGTTAGGTCATTTTGTCGGCTTTTTTGCCGACTTTTGATAGATACTAAAGCAGTACTAAATCGCGTAAGGAGAGTAAACCTATGAAGAAAAAAATATCTCGTATTCTGGCAATGCTTTTAGCAGGCGTTATGCTCTTAACCTCTTGCAAAGGAGGGGGAGATACCAGCAGCGGCTCGGGCGAAGAGAGCGGCGGAAATGATATAACAATCGATTATGCGCAGTTTAATAATTTGGTCGTAGGCGAGGAGAATGTTGATATACATCCCGTTTTAGTAGGCTCGGGCGGATACATAACAGACCTTGTTATCCATCCGAAAAATTCCGATGTTATGTATATCAGAACAGACGTTGGCGGTGCTTACAGATGGGAAGAAGAAACCAAAGAATGGACTCAGATTTGCTGGTCATTTAAATTAGACGGCGAATATAGTGTTGACGGTATTGCGCTTGACCCGAATGACGAGAATGTTGTTTACCTCTTTGTCGGCAATAACAATATATATATTTCAACCGTTTATAAATCTACAGACAAGGGCGCTACTTGGAAAGATATAGGCCCTGATAATATTAAGGCAGACGGTAACGGAAAGAACCGAGAGCTCGGCGAATGTATCGCGGTTGACCCGAACAATTCCAATTTCGTAGTTCTCGGAACCCGCGGAACAGGCTTCTTTGTATCTGAAAATGCAGGCGAAACCTGGATGAATATAAATGTTGCAGGCGGAAATGAAGAGATTCGTTCTATCGTTGCTGATCCGACAAGCGGAACTGTACACGGCAGAACTAAGGTTTGGTATGCTCTCGTTTTAGGCAAAGGTCTTTATAAATCGATTGACGGAGCTGCTACTTGGGTAAATGTTAAAGGTCTTCCCGATGGCGTTACATATAACCAGATGAGTATAGATATGTATGGAAGAGTTTATGTAACATATGGCGCTCAGCGTGAGGTTGGAGCTGACAAGCAAGAAGACGTTGTAAGAGGTCTTGTTCGCTATAATAAGGACGGCAGCTGGACCAATGTAGGCGCAAATCTCCCTGCAGATGATGGTTATGCAACCTATTTAGCTTTAGATGTTGATTATGATAATCCTAACAGAATTATAGTCGGCGTTGGAACAGGTATTGTAAAGGGAAGCGGCGCTAATGCTTGGAAACCTCCGATATATTATACCTCCGACGGCGGCGCTACCTGGACTAACGTTACTCCGATTACAACCGATAAGATGGCTTCGGGATGGAAAGGAAATACACACTCGGTAGGCTCTGTTGCAAGCCTTACCTTCGGCGATGGCGATGAGCTTTGGATGACCGACTGGACAGAGGTTTATTATGCAGCTAATGTTTCTGCCGCAACCGATGAGGGCAGAAAATGGAGAACATATATTCAAAATGTTGAAGAGCACGTTACCTTTTCGGGCATTTCGGTACCAAATGGACTTCACGATATAGTTTTTTGCTCGGCAGACTCTGAGGCATTTGCGATAGATGATGAAACGGTTGGAGAATATCCATCTATGCCAAGGTCTATCGACAGAGCTAAATTCCAGCAGGCTGACTACTGCGTAGCAGAGCCTAACTTTATAGTAGGCGCACACACTCAGCAGAGCAACAGCAACTGGGAAGGGACCCCCGGCGGAGTTTATTATTCATACGACGGCGGATATACCTGGACTCAGACTAACGCTATAACAACGGGAATTCACCCCGGAGATATTGCAGTTTCCTCTGATACAACCTCTATATTGGTTTTAGCAACCTGCGACGGAACAGTTCTTTATTCCTTTAACCGCGGCAGAAGCTGGACCTTCGCGGAAGATGCTCCTTCAATGTTCTTGCCTCAACACGTATGGCATGGTTCTTCTCCCTTAGAGGCTGACAGAAATAAAGGTAATGTATTCTATCTAATGTCTCCCGAGGGCTTCTACCGTTCTGACGACTGGGGACAGCATTGGACTTTAACAAGCGAAACCCCCGAAATGGATATTTATGAAACAGGAATCGTTGTTAAATCAATAGAGGATTGCCCAGGAGAGGTTTGGGTTAAATCTAAGAAGGGTGTTTGGTATTCTACCGATTACGGCGAAAACTTTACCAAGATAGAGGGCCTTCGCGGCGGAATAACCGATTCTGAAGGAATGGGATTAACCATAGGCGCAGGCAAAACCGAGGGTACATATACCGTTTACTTTATGGGATATATCGGAACTCATGAATATGCAGTTTACTATTCCGAGGATAAAGGCAAAACATGGATTAAAACAACTAATTATGAAGATTATACCTTAGCAAAGCTTAAACTAAGCATGGCTTCCTTTAACCAATACGGAAGAGTTTATTTAGGTTCGAGTGGTATGGGATGGAACTATATTGATACAGCAGAGGGAGTTCGGTACAACGCAGAACTGAAAGCAGCTGAAGAGGCGGCAAATACCGCCTCTTCAGAAACAGCAAACTAAAGGAGCCTTTATACAAAAAGGCAAGAGGGTTTAACTGTTATGAGTAATGATAGATTTAAAAATATGGTTCAAAGAACCGAAGAACAGATAATAAACGATAATAAGTTAGTTGCAACAGATATAGCAAAGCTTCGCGATGTAACTATCGGTGGAGGCGGCGCTGTTACAGGAGTTGTTGTTCACCCGAAAGACCCTGATTTAGTTTATGTCAGAACAGATGTTGGCGGCGCATACCGCTGGGACCCCCAAAACCTTTGTTGGCATCAGCTTCTTTATTCTATGGATAAAGAATGCCGTTACGGTGTTGCAGGAATTTGTCTTGATGAAAACAATCCCGACAAGGTTTATGTTTGTGTTGGCGCGAAAAATAACCTCGATTCAGCAGTTTTCGTGTCAAACGACAGGGGAGTAAGCTGGAGAGATGCAAATGCCGAAGCCCGCTTTGAAGCAAATGCGGGAATAACCAAGAAAATGGGCGAGTGCATCGCGGTTGACCCGAATAATTCCGATGTTGTTATAATCGGAACCTATGGCGAAGCTGTTAAAATCTCTTCCGACGGTGCTTACACATGGGAAAAGCCCAATTTCGGAAAGGGCAACGAAGAGGTTAAATGCGTAGTATTTGACCGCAGACGGGTAGTAGATGGCAAAAGCGCAGTTTTATATGCCTCGGTTTACGATGGCCCGTTATACCGCTCTTTAGATGCGGGAAAAACTTGGGACATTCTCTCGGGCTCTCCCGAAAGAGTTCGCAATATCAGAATAGCTGACGACGGCGTTTTATACATAACCGCTAGTACAGGACTTTTTAGATATTTCGAGGGAACGTATAAGGATATTACCCCTATTTTCTATAAAGACGGTTACCGCCCCTTAGCGGTTGATCCTAAAAATTCAAACAGAATTGCTTGTTCGCTCCATCAGAACGATTGGTATATGCCAATTTATTATTCGTGCGACGGGGGCAAAACCTGGAACGATGTTTCTCATGGAAGAGTTTCGCATCGTTGCCCCAATTTCGGCTCTTGGTGCTTCTCGGCATCTATCGGTGGTTTAGCTTTCGGAAAAGGCGATACTCTCTGGATGACCGACTGGTATGCAGTTTGGCGGTGCGACCGCTTAGGCGATATCAGAGAGGGCTATCAGCAAAGAATGTGGGAAGACCCGATAAAGGGGATAGAAGAGCTTGTTACATATGCAGCTGCTACCGTTCCCGGAGATATGTCGGTTATAACAGGTTCGGCAGATTCAGAGCTTTTCTACTTCTCAGGCGAGGTTGAGGACTTTAAGAAGTTCCCTGTAAGGGTTGCGCTGAATGAGGATATGGCAGCAGGACATACAGTTGATTATTGCGCGGCTGAGAAAAACTTCCGCATAACAGCAATGAGCCAGACTGAACAGGCAGGAGATTTAAAATATTCTACAAACGGCGGAAAGACATGGAAATTCGTTGAAGGCTGGGATAAAAAGAATTTATGCTATACAGCCGCTGTAAACAGCGGTGATAAAGATAATATTTCGGTTATTTCCATAAGAGATACTGTAAGAACAACGACCGATGGGGGCAAAACTTGGTTTATTCCTGAGGGACTCCCCGAAAGCGTTAAAAAAATAATTCCCCATTCCTGGATAGGAAGCAGAACATTAGTTTCTGATAAAAACAAAAAGGATGTATTTTATCTCCTTTCTCCCGAAGGCTTTTATAAAAGCGAAGACGGAGCGAGAAGCTTTAAAAAGACAAGTGATATCAAGCTTCCCGAACAATCTTGGAGCGCTTATATCGAAACTATTGAGGGCTTCGAGGGCGAAGTTTGGGTTTCGGGAAGTGAAGGCGTTTGGCATTCCGACGACTTCGGCGAAACCTTCGAACAGCTCGAGCATTTAAGAGCAGGCAGCCTTTCTATCGGAAAGGGCAAAACCGATGACAGCTATGTTGTTTGGTATTTAGGATATATAGGAGATCAGAAAAGAGCTCTTTATTATTCTGAAGATAAGGGCAAAACTTTAACAAAGGTTATTGATATACCCGTAGTTCAAGGGAAAATCTCAAGAGTTTTCGGAGATGCAAACCGCTATTTAAGAGCATATATGTCAACCAGTGGTCTTGGTTGGAAATATATAGATATAGCAGAAGACAGAAAAGAAAACGGCAAATAAATTTTTCAGATAGGAGAGATATTATGAAAAAGAGACTGACCTCCCTCGCAGTTGCGATGAGCTTGATTTCAACTATCGTTTTAGGCTGCGTTGGAAACATAGTCGGCTTTGCGGCAACAATCGCGGAAGATAAGTATCCTTATGCTAACAACCGCGTTAACGTTAAGCTCGATTATTCATCAACAGGAACCGATACAAGTACAATTACTACATATCGATTCACAAACGACAATTTTGCGGTAAAAGAAGGAGCTCTCGTTGTAACTTTAAACCATATGGGAAATTCGAGTACGGGAAAAAATCCTTATTTCCGCTATAAAACAATCGACAGAGCAGAAGCAATGAACGCTATGTCTATTTATATCGATAACTCTGAAAACGGCGATATAAAATTAGGCTTTACTCCGCATCTTGATACGACCTATACAGTTGCAGAGGGCTCGAAATATTACCTTATCAGCGATGCAGGTGCATATGAGGAGTTTACCTATGATTCTAACGGAACTGTAACTATCGCTGCAGGCTATAAAGGAAAAATCGTTGTTCCCTTTACAAACTTTACAGGTATTGATGTAAACGATGTAACAGGATTCAGAATAACCCTTATAAGCGTTCCCGCTGATGAGTCGAAAAATCTCTATTTTGATGATTTCTCTTATATCGGCGAAGCATATGCAAACGGCGAAATTGCTCCCGAGAAATTCCCCTATACCTTAGAGGATATGTGGAGCGAGTATGACTATTCAGATGCGTCTCCCTTCGAAGCAGTCGGAGATACTCTTGCAGGAAACATTTATGTTAAAGACGGCAAGGTATTTATAGGCCTTGATAATGCTAACGAGAAGAGCGGATTTTCAGTTGCGCTTGATCCTACCTATTCTGCAAAATATGATGCGGCTTATTTCGCTATAGATGCAGCTGAGGTTGAGGATACCAGCATTTCCTTAAAGGCTGTTTGGAGCATAGAGGGAAATACCTGCGCTGTTAAAAAAGGCGGGGATTACTATGTTCGCCTTGAAGACGGAAGAGTATATAAATACACCGCATCTGAGGAAGGAATTATAACCTTACCCTCTGATATCGGCGCTCTCAAAGCCGAGGTAGCAGTTCCCTATGAAAGCATCGTTCTTTCGGGAACATCGACTGCGGTTGGAAAACCTGATATAACAGGACTTACCATTACCTTTAATGGAATTTCTGCTGACGGAACAGATGAAATCGGCTTTACTAACATAGGTTTTGTTAAAACACCCGAAAACAGCTTTATTGTTCCCCCGAAAATGACAGGAACAGTTGTTCCCGAAAGTCAGCTTTTGGTTGATATGAACCGCGAAACAAAGCTTTTATTAACAGGCTCAGAAGAGCTTTTAAACCTCTATGGATGTCAGAGCGGCGTTGACCAGCGCGATATCTCCTATGAGGGCGGAAAGCTTGGTATTCCGATAAGCGGAAATCCCTATTTCGATTGGAGCTTAACCGGTGCTAACGGCTATCAGGGCGTAAGCTTTGATATTGATATTATTGATGCGAAGAAATCAGTTAATCTCTCCCTGAATTTCACCGCAAATAAACAAACGGGTGTTATCGGCGAAGGCGAGGTTTATTATCTCAAGAGCGACCATGACGGTCTTTATTACAAATATTATCAGACCGAAGCGGGCGAAAAGGCAGGAACAATCCTTATTCCTGCAAACTTCAAAGGAAAGGTTATCGTTCCCTTTGAATCCTTAATTAATAATGTAACAAAAGAGGATATGGTTTTATCCGCCTCTACAACCCTTAAAATAACCCTTACCGATCTTAACGGAACAAACAGAAAGAAATTTATCCGCTTTAGCAATCTTATGTTGCATAAATCCGATGATTGGATAGGTGATAAGGCTTATAAAATTGAAGTAGGCATTTCCCATATAAAGGAAATTAACGATGCAGATTTTGATTTAGAGCAGCCTCAACCCGAGAGCGATTCTTATAAGAGCTTTATCTGGAAGGATTATACCAATTTTTATAAGAGCACATTTACAACCGAGGGCGCTTACAGCGGAACAGCTCAGAAATTAACCGCCCTGTCCGACTTTACCTCTCGAAACATAGTTTCGGGTAACCAGCTTGGAGGCTCTTGGACGAACTATGGTGTTAATGCATTTATGATCTGGATCGATGCATCTAATGCACCTAATGCTAAAATGCAGATGTACACGGGTGGTAACGATAAAGACGGAAACTCTCTCGGAATGAATTACCTTTCTTCCGATTCCAAGATATTCCTCTATAATGAAAGACTCGGCAAAGCTAAACTTGCAACCGTTAACGGTCAGGAGCTTATGCTCGATGGCTATAAAGGTTGGGTAATCTTCCCGATGACTCAGTTCTTCAGTTCCAAAGACCCTAAAGCAATGGAAAAGATTGCTTTAGTATATAATTGGGGCATGAATGTTTATATCGGCGGAATGAATGAGGGCGACTATTTCATAATCGACCAGAGTCAGGTTTGCTTCTTTGAAGCGCCAAGCGAGATAGATACCTTCGTTCCCGAAGTTGGATATACAGGAACTAAGACCATAACAGGCAACAGATATATGCCTACCTTAGATGGCGGATATATAATCGTAGGCAGTGCGGCAACAGGTGTTGATACAATTCATCTCGTTGTTATAGCAGCCCTTATTGGCACAGCTTCTCTCGGTGTTGGCTTATTTGCCGGCAAGAGAAGAAAAAAATCATCAAGATAAGGAAAGGAGAAAGAATTATGAAAAAGTTTTTAGCAGCTCTGCTTGCAGGTTCAATGGTTTTCGCTCTCCTTTCAGGATGTAAATCCGATATAGGTGATAATTCATCAACCCCTTCGGGCGATGAAGGAACAGAAAAAGCTCCCTTTGTTCTCGCCGATACCGTTGTGGATTACGGCGAGGGCGGAGATTTCGCAGGAGAAGATTCTCCTATCCGTTGCGAGGAAAATTCCTCAATATACAAAGGCTCCTCTTACGGCAAAGGCGACGATTATTGCGTTCGCGCAACAGGAACGGCATACGCTCTTTTCAGAAAGAACAATCTTCCTGCAGGAAAATATATAACCCGTTTCTGGATGAGAGATAACGGTGTTGCAAACGATTCTTTCGTTACAATCTATGTAAACTCTAAAGAGGGAGAGGTTTTCCGCTCCGACGGAACTATGAAATGGCAGCAGTTTATGAGTCAGGTTATGACGCTTGACGAGGGCGCAAACATTTCAGTTCGTTTAGACGTTTTAGCTGATAACATAGAGGGCGCAATAGTTGACCTCGATGAATTCCATTTCGAGCTTATTCCTTATGAGGCTCCTGATGTTGTAACAGGTGAAAACCCCGTTTCCTATCTTAAAAAGATAGATGATCAAACAAATGTTGTTTGCATCGATGGTCAGAGCAAGCTTATTAAAACTGCTTTCGCAAACGACCTTAATGTTTCCTCTTTCAAGGATAACGGCTTTAATACCTTTACATATACTATGTCGGCTTCTGATGATGTTTCTAAAATAGATGCAGCTATTCAGACCGCTGCAGATAACGACCTTTATATGCAGCTTTATTTTGCAATCGGCGGCTCTGATTGCGACAGCGCAGAGGATTTAGAAGCAGATAAAGCGGCTTTAACCGCATTAATGGCAAGAATTGCCGAGAAAGACAGCGCTAAAAAGGTTATCGGAATTACCATAAGAAACAGCTTCTTAGAAGCGTTTTATACAGGCTCGGATATAAGACACGTTGATACCGTTTATTATATGGATCAGCTTGCAAGGGTTGTTAAAACCTCGGCTCATCCGATGATTGTCGGCGTTGCAGTTCCGAATGACCTGCCGAACTTTATCTATAATACAGAATATATCGATTATAACGGCTCTGATATGGCATTAGGCGCTATGGCTTCAAGAGCTACTCCTATAATCGTTGACGGATTATCCCGTATCGGAACAGTTGCAAGAATTGAGGACGCTGAAGATGTTTCTTCAACAATGATGGCAGCCTATGCAAAAAACGGATTTGCCGCAGCTTCTTCTATAGTGTCTTCGGCTAAAGAGGTTAATACTAAGGTTTCTATGATAGAATCCTTCCTCTTAGCTTCTACCTCTGAAAACAAAGCTTCCTTTAATACCGATGGCGCTTTGGATACCGAATATGTTGGAACAAAACAGGTAGGTCCTATCTCAGTTAAGTTTGAAGCATATATCTATAACGGACCTGTTGGTATCGCAGTTTATAAGGATAACGCAGTTTATTGCGTTTCCGATAAGCCTGCATTCTTCTCGATTTACGGTGTTGACGGAGAAGGAAGATACGGCGTATTTAACGAGGCGGGAGAATTTGTAGAAAATACAGAGAGAATTCCCGAATCTCAGGAGGCTATGGACGGCTCTTACAGAGTTGAATATGCAGAATGCGATGTATTAAAGCTCTTCTGCTATTTAATAACAGCCCCCGAAACAGGTGTTACACCTCTTGAGCCGAACTATAATTCTAAATATGTTGCCGCTAAGGAAACTCCTTTAAGAGTTAACCTTATTGAAAACGGCGATTTCGAGAAGTTTGTAGATCCTATTGTATGGAATAAAAACATCAATAAACCTGCTTCTGTAAAGATGGTTACCGATGGAAACGGCGTTGATATGTGGGGCGGACTTAACCTTTACTTCTCTACAAACGCTCTTAACCTCGATGGTAAGATAAACTTAGGCGCCCTTCCTGCTGGAACCTATGGCGTTATGGCTCGATTCGGCGGAAGCGAACCTAACGGCGAGGGTATATGGGTTGAAATCTTAACCGACGGAGAAACCTATTATAAAATGCCTCTTACCTGCAAGTATAATACAAACACCTTTATAACAACCGTTACATTAACCGAGAAAAAGGTTGTTCATTTCTGTATTAGGGCAGCCGCAAGCTATAGTTTCTATGGCTTCCTTGATAACCTAGAGTTTGTTCGACTCGGTTAAAAAGTTCATGAACGGATACCCGCCGTGTATTGACAGACGGGTGTCCGAAATGATATAATAATTTTACCAAAAAACTAAAAAGGAGAGATTAGCTTTGAAAAAGACTAACAGATTGCTCTGTCTCATTATGGCTCTTATGATGAGCGTTTCCTTAGTTGTTTTGTCCTCTTGCAAAACAGGCGGCAATGGCGACAGTTCCGGTACACCCACTGGCGGCGAGGTAACAGGAAACTCTGAGCACGGACAGGAAATTTTCGATTACGGCGGCAAAACCGTGATGGCAGCTTGCTTCTATAATGGTATCGTTAATAAAACAGGTACCTCTACCTCCGAAGCAGGTATCAGAACCTTAAAGCATATGGAGTATATTCAGAAGCTTTACAACTGCAAATTTGATATGGTAGTTTCTCAATCTATCGACGAGCAGGTTCGCGCAACCCATATGGCAAATTCAACCTATGCGGATGTTTTAATCCAGTTCGCTTCTATTGTAAACCAGCTTCGCGATGAAGGCTTGGTTTATCCTATCGGCGATGTTTACAATCTTGAAAATCCCAATACCGGTTTTAACTGGTCTGCTATGGAAGGCGGAAAGAAGGGCGGAAAATATTATTATATTTTCTGCGGTTCTCCCAACGTTTCTGTAACAACCTTTAAGCCTAAGTATCTCGAAACCTATGGTATCGAAGATCCTTATGAGCTTTATGATCAGGGCAAATGGACAACCGATAAATATCTCGAAATCGTTAAGAAGATAACTCAGCTTGGCGCTGCAGACAATGTTTACGGTTGTACAGCTGTTAAAGACGATCCTAACTTTTCTCAGTATCTCGCTCAGTTTGGAACAGAATGGATAAAGAAGGATGAAGACGGATATTTCGTTTCCAACCTTGATGACAGCAGAATTTTAGAGGCTCTTAACTGGGTTGCTGAAATCAATACATATGCTCCCCCTGCAGATGCAGAAGGCGCAACAACTGTTTTCACAACTGTTAGATCTAATGCAGGTATGGAACCTCTTGCAACTAAAGATCCTAATTTAGAGAACACAGAATATGTTATCTATCATCCTCTTTCTGAGTATATCTCTGAGCCTGCAAACGTTGTTTATAACGCTAACGTTACCTTTATGCAGTCGGCTCTTGGCGACGAAAAGGCTCGTCAGATAGGAGCTATGTGGCAGAGCTATACTACATACGAAGGCGAATGGGCAACATCTCAGGAAGAAAGAGACAGACTCAACAGAGCAGACTGGGCAGCTCGTTGCTATAACGACCGCAGCTGCGATGTCATTTTAGACCTTCAGAAACGAAATGGCGGACCTCAGATAACAAATGTTACCTTAGCAGGCAATATCCATGTTAATAAGGACCTTTTCGAGACTGTTAAGAAGATTCTTGCAGGCGAAACAACTGCTGCTTCGGGTATCGAATCTGTTAAGTCCTATGTTGAAAGCAGAATCAAGCTCAAGAATAAAGAACTCGATAAATAAGATTTTCTTACATACAAAAAAGACACTTCACACGAAGTGTCTTTTTTTTGCGCTTCACAAATTCCGTCAGGGATTTATTTCATTGTTGGTATAGCAACATTAGTCTTGCGGCTTTATATATGTCTCCGCAACCGAGAGTTATGATTAAATCTCCTTTTTCAGCGAATTTCAAGCAGAAATCTTTGATTTCTTCAAAGGTTTCAAAATGAACGCATTCGGGAATTTTTTCGGCAAGGTCAGCCGATTTTATTCCGAATGTATTTTTCTCTCTTGAGCCCATAATTGCCGAAAGAACTGTTTTGTCTGCAATAGATAGAGCATCGGCAAATTCATTTAAAAGCATAGATGTTCTCGAAAAGGTAAAGGGCTGAAAAACTGCAATAACGCGATTAAAGCCGAGCTTTTTGGCTGTTTCAAGGGTTACCTTTAATTCTGCAGGGTGGTGAGCATAGTCGTCGGCTATTGTAACTCCACCGACAGTTCCTAAAATCTCAAACCGTCTGTGAGCGCCTTTAAAGTTTTTGAGAGCTGAAATTATAGCATTAGGGGAGATTCCGCATTCCAAAGCGACTGCTGCGGCGCAAACGGCATTTATTATATTATGCTCTCCCGGAACAGATAGCGTTATATCAAATAGCTTCTTATTTTCTGAGAAGAGCGAAAACTTGGGGTTAATAGGGGAAGATAGGTCTATATTTTCGGGGAAATATTTATTAGAAGAATTGTATCCAAAGGAAACCTTTTTGTTTTCCGCTATTTTTTCTACAGCCTCAATTGTTTTTTCATCATCACCGTTATAAATAACAAGCCTTGAAGCATTTTCGGAAAATTTTGCAAAGGAGCCGATAAGGCGCTCTTTGGTTTTAAAATATTCCATATGATCAAAATCAATGTTTAAAATAACCGAAACATCGGGCGAAAGCTTTAAAAAGGTATCAACATATTCGCAGGCTTCGCAGATAAAGTCCTCGCTTTTTCCAACTCTGCCGCTGCCTCCGATAATATCGAGCTTTCCTCCGATAACTACCGCGGGGTCTCGCTCCGCTTCCATAAAAATCTGAGTTAACATTGAGGAAACGGTTGTTTTTCCGTGAGTTCCGCTGATGCAGATGGCATTATCGAAAGAGGCGGAAACCATTCCTAAAAGAGCGCTTCTTTCTAAAACAAGCGCACCGCTTTCCTTTGCGGCGATAAGCTCCTCGTTATCGCTCATAATTGCGGCAGAATAAACTATCAGGTCAGCACCCTTGATATTTTCCTTTCTCTGTCCTAAAAAAACGGGAATTCCCATTTTTCTAACAGCATCTAAGGTTTCGGTTTCGTTATTATCCGAGCCCGTTAAATAAAATCCGCGGGAATGAAGAATCTGCGCAAGAGGGTACATTCCGCTTCCGCCGATACCGATAAAATGTATATGTTTTTTTCCGTTTAATGAGTTTAAGTTAGCTGTCATTTCTTCCTCCGAAAGAATTACTACTTATATTATATTACCATTTGAAGAAAATTTAAATAGTTTTATGATAAATTATTTTATATTGGATAGAAATATTATAAAGAAAGGATGAAAAATGATGATAACAGATGTTAAAATTCGAAAAATTTTTAAAGACCATGAAAAATTAGAGGCGCTGGTTTCGGTAACCTTTGATAATAAATTCGCCGTTCATGATATAAAGATTATCCGAGGAGATAATCGCACCTTTGTTGCAATGCCGAGCAAAAGGGATAAAACGGGGCGGTTTCGAGATATTGTCCATCCGATAGAGGCTTCTGCACGGGAGCAGATGGAAAAAGAGGTTATAGAGGGGTATAACAAAGCAAAATCTGAAATGGATACAGAATAATTCTGTTGCGAAAGACAAGAGAATGTGGTAAACTAAGGTTGTATTAACTCGAAAGGATATTCGATATGTCGAACAAGAAAAACCACATTCGAAATTTTTGTATCGTAGCGCATATTGATCATGGCAAATCAACTCTGGCAGACAGAATGCTTGAAAAAACAAGCTCTGTCCCTTTAAGGGAAATGTCTGACCAGCTGCTCGATAATATGGAGCTTGAGCAGGAAAGAGGAATAACCATTAAGGCTCGTGCGGTAAAACTTGATTATACCGCGAAAGACGGGCAGAAATATGAATTCAATTTAATAGATACGCCGGGGCATGTTGACTTTAACTATGAGGTTTCCCGTTCTCTCGCCGCCTGCGAGGGCGCAGTTTTGGTTGTTGACGGAACTCAAGGTATAGAGGCGCAAACTCTTGCTAATACCTATCTTGCGTTAGAGGCGGATTTGGAATTAGTTCCCGTTATAAACAAAATAGATCTGCCGAGCGCCAACCCCGAAGCGGTAGGCGAAGAAATAGAAAATATTATAGGCATTCCCGCGATGGACGCACCGAGAATTTCCGCAAAAACAGGTCTCAATGTTGAGGAAGTTCTCGAAAGGATAGTAACCGATATTCCCGCGCCCGAAGGCGATGAAAATGCTCCTTTACAGGCTCTTATTTTCGATTCCTATTATGATTCCTATAAGGGTGTTATAGTCTATGTAAGACTTAAAGAGGGTAAGGTTGCCCCAGGAAACAGAATAAGAATGATGTCGAGCGGTGCGGAATTTACCGTTGTTGAAACAGGCTATATGAGAGCTACCTCTTTAGAGCCGAGCGCAGGTCTTTCGGCGGGAGAGGTTGGATATATTGCTGCGAGCATTAAAAATATCGGAGATACTGCGGTCGGAGATACCGTTACGGGGGCAGATAATCCCGCGTCAGAACCTTTGCCCGGATACAGGAAGGCAAACCCGATGGTGTTTTCGGGAATTTATCCTGCCGATGGCGCACATTATGAGGATTTAAAAGAAGCTTTGGAAAAATTAAAGCTTAACGATAGCTCTCTTTCCTTTGAGCCCGAAACGAGCGCCGCTTTAGGCTTTGGCTTCCGCTGTGGATTTTTAGGTCTTCTTCATATGGAAATTATAGAGGAGCGATTGGAGAGAGAGTATAATCTCGACCTTATAACAACAGCTCCCTCGGTTATCTACAAGGTAGATTTAAACGACGGAACAACCGCCTTGATAGATAACCCCTCAAACTATCCCGACCCTGCAAGGATAATAACGGCGCATGAGCCTTTTGTTAAGGCGAATATTTTAGCTCCATCAAGCTATGTCGGTGCGATTATGGAGCTTTGTCAGGATAGGCGCGGAGTTTATAAGGATATGAAATATATCGACTCTACAAGAACAGAAATACATTATGAGCTTCCTTTAAACGAGATAGTTTACGACTTTTTTGATGCCTTAAAATCTCGCACCAAAGGCTATGCATCCTTTGATTATGAGCTTTGCGGATATCGCCCGTCTAAGCTTGTAAAGCTGGATATTATGCTAAACGGCGATATTGTTGATGCGCTTTCCTTTATAGTTCATACCGACAGAGCATATCCGAGAGCAAGAAAAATGGCAGAGAAATTAAAGGAACATATTCCGCGTCAGCTCTTTGAAATTCCGATTCAGGCGGCAGTAGGCGGAAAGATTATAGCAAGAGAAACCGTTAAGGCTATGCGAAAGGACGTTTTAGCAAAATGCTATGGCGGCGATATAACCCGAAAGAAAAAGCTTTTGGAAAAGCAAAAGGAAGGAAAGAAGAGAATGCGCCAGTTAGGTACTGTTGAGGTGCCAAGCGAGGCATTTATGGCGGTTTTAAAATTAGATGAATAACTGCGGACTTTATATTCATATTCCCTTTTGCAAATCCAAATGTCCTTACTGCGATTTTTATTCGGGGTATGGCGAAAAAGAGGAAATTGACCGCTATATTAAAGCGGCGGCGCGGCAGATAAGAGAAGAAAAGCGGCTTTGGGGCTCTGTTTTCTTCGGCGGCGGCACTCCCTCTCTTTTAAATAAAGAGAATTGGGAAGAGCTTATGTATGCTATAGGAGAAACTTCTCTTTCGGCGGAGATGACGACGGAGGTAAACCCAGGAGATGTTTCCGAGGATTATCTGAAAATGCTTAAAGAGGTTGGAATTAACCGCCTTTCTATAGGAGCGCAAAGCCTTAAGGATAAGCTTCTTTTATTTTTAGGCAGACGGCATACGGCTAAAGATATACACCTTGCTGTAGATGCGGCAAAAAAAGCGGGGTTTGAAAACATTTCTCTCGATTTTATGTTAGGGCTTCCAAACCAAACTCAAGAGGATATAAAAGCGGCGGTAAATTTTTTGAAAGAGCATAAGATTTCGCACGCTTCTGCATATATCTTAAAGGTAGAAGAGGGTACCCCCTTTTTTAAAAACGGAATAGCCGATTTGCTCGATGAAGACGATATTTGCGAAAAATATCTTCTTTTCTGCTCGGAAATAGAAAAGGTGGGTTTTTCGCAATATGAAATATCAAATTTTTCGCTTAGCGGAAAAGAAAGTAAGCACAATTTAAAATATTGGAAAAGCGAGCCTTATTTAGGAATAGGCCCCGGTGCTCATTCCTTTTTGAACGGAAAAAGATTTTTTATAGAGCCTAACAGAAAGGCTTACATAGAAAAAATTGAAGCGGGTATTTCCCCTTTTACGGGCTTTGAAGACGGCGGAGATTTCAAAGAATACGCTATGCTTCGGTTAAGGCTTAAAGAGGGGCTCGATTTAAAAACGGCGGGTGAAAGGGAAAAAGATATAAGAAAAAAGGCTTCTGTTTACATTAAAGCAGGGCTTATGGAAATTGAAGAAAACCGACTGCGCTTTACAAGGACGGGTTTTCTCCTTTCCAATACAATTATAAGCAATTTAATATTTTAAAACGGATAAGTTTTTAAGGAGATGTGGAGAATTGAAAATTACCGTTATTGGCCCCGGAAGGTGGGGCTCATTTATTGCGTGGTATTTAAATACCTTAAACCACGATGTAACCCTTTACGGCAGAGAAAGCTCTGAAAAAATGAAGGAGTTTTTAGAAAGCCGAAAAAGCGAGAACGTAGTTTTACCGAAAAGGATAAAGCTTTCTACCTCGCTCGAATCTGTAAAAGATGCGAAAGTTATCGTAATCTCGATACCCTCTCAGAATTTGCGTTCTTTAATGAAAGAGCTTTCTTTGATGAAGCTTCGGGAAAAAACGATAGTTCTTTGCATGAAAGGCATTGAAGCGGGAACGGGAAAAAGGCTTTCAGAGGTTGCAAAGGAATACATAGGAGAAAATGATATTGCCGTTTGGATAGGCCCTGGGCATATCGAGGAATTTACAAGGGGTATTCCTAACTGTATGGTTATAGATTCCGAAAAAGATAGGGTATCGCATAGGCTTATAGAAGCCTTTTCGGGACCGCTTATAAGGTTTTACTATGGTTGCGACCTATTAGGCAACGAAATCGGGGCTGCCGCTAAAAACGTTATTGGAATTGCGGCGGGAATGCTCGATGGACTAGACCTTTCAACTCTTAAAGGGGCGCTTATGTCGCGAGGAACTCATGAGGTAAGCGAGCTTATAAAGGCGATGGGCGGCAATCCCTTATCGGCTTACGGCCTTTGCCATCTTGGCGACTATGAAGCAACTGTTTTTTCTAAATACAGCCATAATAGAATGTTCGGCGAAAAGTTTGTTCGGGGCGAAAAATATGAAAAACTTGCGGAAGGGTATTATACAGCCTATTCGATAATGGAGCTTTGCGAGAGATACAGGGTTGATATGCCTATATGCGGTGGTGTTTACCGCATTTTATATAACCGCGCTGATCCGAAAGAGGTATTCGCGGAGCTATTTACAAGAAAGCTTAAAACTGAAATTTAAACGGCGGATTTCCGCCGTTTTTAATTGTGAAAAAAGAGAGAAAAGCATTGAGAAATCTATAGGGTTTATGTTATACTGTTTTTTGGAAAAGAGGCGAAGAAGATGAATGTTTTGTTTATAACCCTTGGCTGTAAGGTAAATCAAATAGAAACAGAAGCTATGAGAGAGCTGTTTTTGGAAAACGGCTTTACCGCCGAAAAAGAAAGAAAAGCAGATGTTATCATAGTTAATTCCTGTACGGTTACAGGCGAAAGCGATAAAAAAACAAAAAAGCTTCTTTCTTCTGCAAAAGCTAAAAATCCCGATGCGCTTATAGTTTTAACGGGCTGTTTACCCCAAGCATTCCCCGAAAAGGCGGAGTTGTTTGGAGCCGATATCATAACGGGAACTAAAAACCGCTTAAAGGTTTTAGAACTTATAAAAAAGGCGCTAAAGGAAAAGGGAAAGATAGTTAGCATAGAAAAGCATCTGCCTCGCGAGAGCTTTGAGAACATGAAGGTTTCTTCTTTCGAGGGACATACCCGCGCCTTTATGAAAATTCAAGACGGGT
>JAGBHD010000021.1 GCA_018110785.1 Oscillospiraceae bacterium | reverse complement strand
TTATAATACATATATATTTAGTTCCACATTATCCACGGTAAAATTATTCTTGTTATCAACGTCGATAACAAAATGATAACAAGGGCGGTTTAACACAGGATAATACAGATACATCGTGTATCAAAAAAATCAAGACTAACGAGAAGCAAAAACACATAAACAGAATTGTTTAGTCTTGGTCGAGTGGGAATAATACCAACTTAATACAGTTTATCTACAGTAGCAGATGATGGTTTTCGTTGTCTGCTATTGTTTTTATTATAATTATTACTTCGAGTGCAATTATTATCTTAAACAGAGCCACAGAAATCGTAAACCACGATATAATTTACAACTAACCGAAGTATGGCGGCAGGGAGATTAATACCTCTCTGCCGCTTTTTCTGCATTTTGGTAGCAATATTCATAAATGTGTGGTATAATGCTTTATTATGAGTACGAAAGGGAAGAAAAAAGCCGAAATGAACATGTACAGTCCAATCTAAAAAAAGGCACATATTTTTTAGCGCTAACTCAATTAGCGCAGATTTGTTATGCCTAAAATTAGAAAGGATTGTTTTTGTGAAAAGTAAAAAGAACATATATTTAATGTACGCCATTGCCTTGCTTCAAGGAATGGTTTTTTATGGCCCGATTGCAACACTTTACCGTCAAGCAAACGGACTTACAGTTTTTCATATAACACTTATTGAAAGCATTTCATATCTCTTATGTATTTTGTTTGAAGTTCCATGGGGAATAATCGCTGATAAGATCGGATACAAAAAAACGATGTGTTTTTGTTGCGGCCTGTATCTTGTTTCAAAGATTGTGTTTTGGAGAGCCGACGGATTTTTCGATTTTCTGCTTGAACGTATAATGTTAAGTGTGGTAATTGCCGGTCTATCCGGTGTTGATACCAGCATATTGTACTTATCTTGCAACAAAGGCGAAAGTCAAAAGGTGTTCAGTGTTTACAACAGCTTGGGGCTGATAGGACTTCTGTTTGCATCGTTTGTTTTTTCTGCTTTTATTGGGAGGAATTATACCGCTTCAGCCCTCCTAACGGTGATAAGTTATGGGATAGCTGCTGTGTTGTCGCTTTTCTTGGATGAAGTGAAAAGTGTAGACAATCAAGTTATGCGCTTTTCTGATTTAAGGGAGGTCTTTGCTCGGATTATTAAAGATAGAAAATTTATTTTATTTTTAATTTCTGTTGCCTTTTTAACGCAAACCCATCAAACTATAACCGTTTTTTTGAATCAAATTCAATACGAAAATTGTGGTATGTCTGCGTCTGCAATCGGATATGTTTATATTGTTGTTACATTAGCCGGTTTGTTCGGTGTGTTTTCAGCGAAATTAACCCGCAAGTTTGGAGAGAAACGCATCGGTGTAACATTTCAGTTCGTGGCTATCGCATCTTGTGTGGTTCTGGGGCTTACGTACACAGCACCAATTTCTGTTCTTGGCGTTTTGCTTTTGAATGTAGTTAACAGTCTATATCAGCCATATCAAATGGAATTGCAAAATAAGCACGTAATGTCTGTCAATCGTGCAACAGAGCTGAGTGTTTATGCTATGGTCGTTAATTGTGTTAGCGCCGGTACAAGCGTTTTGTTTGGCTCTTTAGCGAACATCCATATAAAATTAGCATTCTTTTTCGGTGCAGGAATTTGTTTCGTTGGTTTGCTTTTCTTTGGTGTTTGGTATAAATTCAAGAAGCAAAAGATATAATACCCTTGTCAGTGTGGCAATACGATGGCAACGAAAAAGCTAATGGTCTATGCTTTATGGATAATACAGATGTATGAGATACCACGAGCTAAATCGCCTATACAAAATTGTTTAAGTTATCTTTTTCGGGATCAAGAGGGAATAAAATTCGCTAAAATTGCCCCCGAAAACGCCATTATTTATGCTGGTTTTCGGGGTTTTCGCATTTTTACGAGTACACGAAAAACTTTTTCAAAGCAAAAAAACAGAGATTTCAAGCCATTTTTCTTGTTCGAATTTCTTTATTGATATAATAAAAACACCTTCTACATAGATTTACAGAAGGTGTTTTTGTTATTGTTGTGATTTTTTGAAAATTCAATTTAGGAAACCTACAAGCTTTGCAGACTGCAAGGTTTCCTAACCTTAAATACACCGAATTGTTTTTATCGGTTTTGGTTGTTGTTTTTGTTATTCTGATTATTCTGATTATTTTGGTTGTTCTGGTTGTTTTTATTATTCTGATTATTCTGATTATTCTGATTATTCTGGTTGTTTTTGTTGTTCTGATTGTTTTGATAATTGTTGTTCATAAAAAATCCTCCTTAATTAGATTTCAAGTATAGTTTTGCCTGCTTTTAGGCAAACTATACATGAAAAATTTTTAGGAGGTTATCGCGTGCTTTTAATACAAAACGGATTGGTTTTTACAATGGAGACAAATAAAGAAAGCTATTCCGATTTGCTGATAGACAAAGGAAAAATTATCCAAATAGCTAAAAAAATAATACCTACCGAGCGCATGAAGACTATTGATGCCTCGGGTTTGCGCGTATATCCGGGATTTATTGATGCTCATAGTCATATAGGAATTTCTGAAGAAAAGAAGACCTATCAAGGCGATGAAAGCAATGAGGGAACAAATCCGATTACACCATGTATTCGCGCTATTGATGCAATAAATCCAATGGATAGCGCATTTCACAATGCGTTGGCTGTCGGCATAACGGGAGCAATGGTTGGTCCTGGCAGTTCAAATCCAATCGGAGGGCAATTTGCTTTTATAAAAACCTATGGCAGACGGATTGACGATATGGTAGTTTTGGCGCCTTCTGCTATGAAGCTTGCTTTTGGTGAAAATCCTATGACAAACTACGGATTAAATGGAAATATACCATCTTCTCGCATGGGTGTTGCATCACTGATTCGAGAAGAATTGACTCTTGCGAAGCAGTATTTCAGCGGTGGTAATGAAACTAATGGAACATTTGGTATGGAATGCTATCGAGAACTGTTTGCAGGAAAAATACCCTTGAAAGCACATGTTCATCGCGCTGACGATATTTTCACAGCTATTCGCATAGCTAATGAATTCGGACTTGGGCTTACATTAGATCATTGTACAGAAGGACATCTAATTGCTGATGCTATTGCTGAAAGCGGATATCCCGCTATTGTAGGACCTTCTCTTGCATCCCGAAGCAAGGATGAAGTGCGTTTTTCAGATTTTAAAACTCCGGGCATACTTCAAAAAGCGGGAGTTTTAGTAGCGTTAACAACAGATCATCCAGTCTCCAGAATTCAATACCTTCCGCTTTGTGCCGGACTTGCAGTTAAGGAAGGTATGAGCGAATGGGGAGCATTGCGCGCAATTACCATTGATGCAGCACGAATTTGCCGCGTGGAGCATCGATTGGGCAGTTTGAAAGTAGGGAAGGATGCTGATATTGTCATTTATGATGGCAATCCTTTAGAAATTGCCTCTTCAGTGAAGTTTACAATTGTCAGCGGCGAGATTGCATGGCAACCAAAATCATCGCAGTTATAAATTATAGATAACGGTGGTAGAGAGAAAACTTTCTCTACCACCGTTTATCTGTTCATAGAAAAAATCAAATAGCTATAAAAAAGATATAAAACCATATTTTGAAATTAACATAACCCCTTGAAATTCCTAATAAAATCGTTTATAATACCTACTATATTGCTTTTAGCGAGAGTGGGTTAAAAAGACTAAAAGCGACCTTTTCAGCTTCCGTAAACTTTTAAATTAAAAGCCGACGGAAACCGTCGGCTTCTTTACAAAACATAACATATAGGAGTATTTTTTATGAATGTTGTTTGTTTAGACCTTGAAGGAGTTTTAGTTCCTGAGATATGGATAGCTTTTGCAGAGGCGAGCGGAATCCCCGAACTTAAGCGCACTACGCGCGATGAGCCTGATTATGATAAGCTTATGAAATGGCGTCTTTCGGTGCTTCGTGAGCATGGGCTTGGAATTCGCGAGATTCAGGAAACTATCGCAAAGATAGAGCCTCTTACAGGGGCGAAAGAATTTTTAGATGAGCTGCGCTCATTAACTCAGGTTATAATCGTTAGCGATACATTTACTCAGTTTGCCGCTCCGCTTATGAAAAAACTCGGTATGCCTACAATTTTCTGCAATTCTTTGGTTATTGCTGAAAATGGCGAGATAACCGATTTCAAAATGCGCGTAGAAAATTCCAAATATACTACTGTTAAAGCGTTGCAATCGATGGGGTTTGATACTATTGCCGCAGGCGACAGCTATAACGACCTTGGAATGATAAGGGCATCAAAGGCAGGATTTTTGTTCCGCAGTACAGAGCAGATAAAGGCGGATTTCCCTCAGTTTCCTGCTTATGAGAGCTTTGATGATTTACTTGAGGCAATAAAAAAGGTCCTTTAAAATTTTAAAGCCGACGAACTTCGTCGGCTTTAGTTTATAATTTAAGTTTTTGGAGAGGAACAATGAATGAGGTTTTAAAGCAGTTAAATGAAAGAAAATCTGTTAGGTTATTTGATGGTAGGGAAATTTCTTCGGAAATAAAAGAAGCTGTTTTAAAGGCGGCTACTGAGGCGCCGACTGCAGGAAATCAGCAGTTATATACGATTTTGGATATTACAGATGCTGAATTGAAGGCAAAGCTTTCGCTTTCTTGCGATAATCAAGAGTTTATAGCTTCGGCTCCAATGGTGCTTATTTTCCTTGCTGACTGCCGCAAATGGTACGATGCTTTTATATACAGCGGCTGTGAGCCTAGAAAACCAGGGGTCGGAGATTTATTACTTGCTGTTAGCGATGCTAATATTGCAGCGCAGAATGCGGTTGTAGCGGCGCATAGCTTAGGCCTTGGCTCTTGTTATATCGGAGATATTATGGAAAACTGCGAAATCCACAGAGAGCTTTTGAATTTACCCCAGTATGTTTTTCCTGCGGCTATGCTAGTTTTCGGATATCCAACCGGAGGGCAGTTAAACCGCCAAAAGCCTAAGAGAGCACCAATGAAACATATCGTTCATAGAAATTCTTATCGAATTATGGATAAAGAAGAGCTAGAAGAGCTTTTTTCCCTAAAATCCTCTTTACGAGAATATAAAGATTGGATGAAAGCCTTTTGCGATAGAAAATATAATTCCGATTTTTCAAGAGAGATGACTCGCTCTGTAGAAAAATATTTAGTGGATTTTAGAAAACAGATGTAAAGCTAAGTTGCATTACAGATAACCCCCTGATGACAGGATATCATCAGGGGGTTAGTTTATTTATTTAAGATAAATTCCATTACAAATGCGCAGCTCCAACTGAATTTATGCCAATAAAGACCTTCTCTGTTTTTAGTATCATAGTTTTCGAAGATACCTTTTTCTTTGTTTTCGTAAATCAAATCGAGCAGAAATTCGCTGATTTCATCAGCAAGATCTTCATAACCATAATTTCTAAGGCCTTTAACAGCGAAGTAGGCGACATTGAGCCAAGTAGGTCCGCGCCAATAGTCTGTACTGTATGCAGGATCATCATATGTTACTGTAGGCATACCGGGGTAGAATTTATTCTCATTTTTTGCCATAAGGCTCATCTTCTTAGCATGTTCCTCAGAAGCAATTCCTATAAAGAGAGGCATAAATGAAGCAGGGGAAATAACTATGCTTTGCTCTTTGGTATATTTATCTGTATCTGCATAGTATCCCATTTTTTCGTTAAACATATGTTTTTCGATAAGCTCGGAGAGGTTTTTTTCTTTTTCTCTCCATATTTTTATGGTTTCTTCACTTTCACCGAGTTCTTCAGCCATTTCTGCGAGAGCGCGGTATTTCATAACCATAAAGCAGTTTAAGTCTATAGCCCAATAGTTAACTATCGGTTTATCCCAACGGGGAGAATTATCCCAGCCCGATTCCCAACGAGCGTGGAGATAATCGTCTTTTTCTATATCTATCTGAGATGAATAGAAGAAAAGACCTTCGTACTGTCTTTCTTTGATTAAGAAAGCTTCGTTTTTAACGTAACGGTTATAGCATCTTCTGAGGAATTCTTTATCACCGCATCGACGATATGTTATCATTGTTGCCCAAGGAAGAACAGGGGGCTTGGAAAGGTCGTCAACTATAGTTTTGCCGTCGGCAGAGATAACATCAGGGAACATACCATCTTCCTTTTGAAACTGCAGAAAACCTTCGATACAGCTTTTTGCAAGATCGGTATTATATCGGCTGACGCCCATAGCGTGAAAGGCGGTATCCCAATTCCAAAGACCTGCGCCCGGTTTGTTCCAAGGAGAGATAACAGCATATTCACCCCAAGGATAATCAGGTCCTTGAAGAGTATTTTCTTATAAAATATCATACGCAAGGCTTAAAAGCTCATAATCTCTTTTATTTATATTGTCTTTGCATTGGTCAAGCCATTGTTCTTTTGTTAGATTCATAAAGTTTCCTCCTTAGATAGGTTATATTTGTATCGTAACATAGTAAAATAAGAAAAGCAAGGGGTTTTTTAATTGACTTAGATTATTATTTATGCTAAACTTGAGCATAGAAAGAAGGCAGAAACAATGGACCTTAAGAAAACGCTAAAAAAACAGTATCCCTATAAAACAGAGCTTCATGCGCATACAACTCCTGCAAGCCCTTGCAGCCAGATAACTCCTGAGGAAATGGTTGAGATATATAGGAAGAATTGTTATGATGCGGTCGTTATAACAAATCATTTTGCTTTGGATTTATTTAAAGGAGCGCCTAAAAAAGAAGCAATAGATAAATATCTTTCCGATTATGAGATTACTTATGAAGAAGGGAAAAGAAACGGAATAAAGGTTTACTTAGGCGCGGAAGTAAGATTTGCTGAAAACAGCAACGATTATCTTATTTACGGTGCAGACAGAGCGGTTTTGGAAACGGTTTATGATTATTTGGATAAAGGTTTAGAGGCTTTCCGTAAAGAAGTAAAGCTTTCTAAAAGCGTTTTTATTCAGGCTCATCCCTCCAGAGATAGAATGACAAAGGTTTCGCCACTGCTCTTAGATGGTATGGAAGTTTTCAATATGCACCCCGGACACGCTAGCCGAAATGCTATTACGGGAAAGATAGTTCGGGATAATCCGCATTTGATTTCAACTGCGGGCAGCGATTTTCATCATCCCGGATTGGGACACGAAGCTATATCGGCTTTAAGAACCTCTGAATTGCCTGAGGATTCGTTTGGTATTGCAAGTATACTTAAGAGCAGAGATTATCTTCTTGAGATAGCAGGAAACTCGATTATTTTACCATAGCTTAAAACACCTTCCGAATTTTTCGGAAGGTGTTTGACTTATTTTTGGATTTGTGGTAAAATAAAATAAATTATGCTCATTTGCAAGGAGATGTAAAAAAATATGGACGAAAGGGAATTGCTCGAGGTAGAAAAAAGTAAGGTTGAAGAGCTTGAAAAAAGACTTGCTACGGCTCTTTCTGATTTAGATCGTCAGAAAAAAGATTATAATAGTTTGAGCGATTCTTATCGCAAAATTTCTGCAAAATATGAAGAGATGTCCTTTCTTCATGCTCAGGTTATGAATTCATTTGCTTGGAAGATGACCTGGCCTTGGAGAAAGTTCGGTGCACTTTTGAGAAAAATAAAGCCGATATATTATCCTTTGAAGGCGCTTAAGATTCTTTTAATTGGAGGACCGCGCACATTTATAGCAAGAATGCGCGGAAGATTCGGAGTAAAAAAAACATCATGCAGCTTTAAAATATCAAAAAAACGCCGCAGCATAGAGAGCGCGGCAGTGTTTGAGAAAAGTATAAAATTCAGCATATTAGTTCCGCTTTATAATACGCCTATAAAGTATCTTCATGAGATGATACAGTCTGTAGAAAATCAGACTTATAAAAACTGGGAACTTTGCCTCGCAGACGGCAGCGATAAAGATCATGGCGAGGTAGGAGAGTATGTTAAAAAACTCGCTGCTTCGGACGAACGAATAGTTTATAAAAAGTTAGAGAAGAATTTGGGCATATCAGAGAATACCAATGCATGTATCGACATTTCCTCGGGCGACTACATTGCCCTCTTTGACCATGATGATCTTCTTCATCCTTCAGCGCTCTATAAAGTTATGACAGAGATTGAAAAAAGTGGGGCAGATTTTATTTATACCGATGAGGCTACCTTTACGGGGAAAAATCCATCAAACATTGTACTTGCGCATTTTAAGGCAGATTATGCGCCAGATACCTTGCGTACCAATAATTATATTTGCCATTTAAGCGTTTTCAGCAGAGAACTCTTAAATAAAGCAGGATATTTTCGCAAGGAATGCGACGGAAGTCAGGATTATGATATGATACTTCGCCTTACCGAAAAGGCAAATAAGATTATTCATATACCTGAAGTATTATATTTTTGGAGAGGACATAAGAATTCAACTGCTCAGGATATCGGTTCGAAGCCTTATGTTATCAAAGCGGCTCACAAAGCAATAGAAGACCATTTAGATCGAGTAGGATTAAAGGGAGCGGTAGAGGATTCGCCGGTTCCCTCCATGTATAGGGTGAAATACGAAATTTCAGGCGAACCGCTGATTTCTATAATTATTCCTAACAAAGATGAAATATTTTCGCTCGATGCATGTATTCGTTCTATATTTGAAAAGTCAACCTACAAAAATTTTGAAATAATAATTGTTGAAAACAACAGCACAGAAAAAGAAACATTCAGCTATTATGAAACATTAAAGACTCAGCATTCCAATATCAAAATCGTAGTTTGGAAAGGAAAATTCAATTATTCTGCAATAAATAATTTTGGTGTTAAAAGCGCAAAAGGTGAGTATTTATTGTTTTTAAATAATGATGTTGAGGTAATTTCCGAAAACTGGATAGAGGAAATGCTCATGTTCGCACAGCGAGATGATGTCGGAGCTGTTGGTGCGATGTTATATTATCCCGATGATACTATTCAGCACGGCGGTGTTGTTCTCGGTATCGGCGGTGTTGCAGGACATGTTCATAAAAATTTAAATCGCGGCGATTTTGGATATATGGGAAGAGCTGTTGTTGCACAGAATATGTCTATCGTTACATTTGCCTGCGTTATGATGAAAGCGAAGGTTTTCAATGAAGTTGGAGGCCTTGATGAGGGCTTTGCTGTAGCATTTAATGATGTTGATATGTGTATGAGAATAAGAAAAGCTGGATATCTTAATGTTTTTACCCCCTATGCTGAGCTTTATCATTATGAATCAAAAAGCCGCGGTGCAGAGGATACACCGGCGAAGATGAAACGGTTTAATTCAGAAATTGAGCGTTTCCAAAAGATATGGCAAAAAGAACTTGATGCGGGCGATCCGTATTATAATCCTAATCTTACGTTGACTCGGAACGATTTCTCCTACAAAACTACCAGGTAGGAGAGGAGAGGACTCAAGAAATGAACAATAAAAAGGGAATGAAAAAAATTTTTGAAGACATGAAAAAGTTCTCTCCGTTGCTTATTAATTTAACATCAAGGGACTTTAAGGTAAAATATCGCCGTTCGGTGTTGGGTGTTTTATGGAGTGTTTTAAATCCGCTCTTTACGATGCTTGTTATAACTCAAGTGTTCGGTCATCTTTTGAAGGTGAGTGTTCCTAATTTTGCGACATACTATATCGTAGGTTGGTCGATTTGGAACTTTTTTTCAGAGGCCACAAGTCTTTCTATGGGCTCTATTTTAGGCGGTGCATCACTTATAAAAAAGGTTTATATGCCGAAGTATATTTTCCCTTTAGAAAAATGCTTGTTTGCTCTTATAAATTTAGCATTTAGCCTTATAGCGGTAATTGCAGTTATGCTTATACAAGGTGTTTATCCTACATGGACAGCCCTTTTAGCTCCTTTGCCGATTTTATATTGTTTTGTGTTTTCGGTTGGATTTGGACTTATTTTAAGCGCGATGACGGTTTATTTCAGAGATATTCAGCATCTTTACAGTGTACTTTTAACGGTATGGATGTATTTAACTCCCGTTATCTATCCGGTAAGTTTGATAGAGGATAATGCTTTTATGAATACAGTTGTGCATTTAAATCCGCTTTTCTATTATGTTGATTATTTTAGGAATGTTATGATGTACGGGGTTGTCCCGTCGTTAGTTGATAACTTGGTTTGCATAGGAATAGCTGTTATATCGCTTGTTATCGGCGGTTTTGTATTCTCCAAAGCACAGAAGAAATTTATACTTCATATTTAAAGGGTGGGCAAGATGAAGAGCGAGAACGCTGTAGAGTTAAGAGATATTGAAATGCACTTCAATATGAGCAAAGAAAAGTTTGATAGTTTAAAAGAGCTTTTTCTGCGCTTTGTTACAAGGCGGCTTATGTTTGAGGATTTTATAGCTCTAAATAAGGTGAGTTTTGATATTCCCAAAGGAGATGTTTTCGGTATAGTAGGTCTTAACGGAAGCGGAAAGAGTACTATTTTGAAAATTATATCCGGAATACTTACTCCTACCAAGGGAAAGGTTGAAACTGATGGTACGATAGCTCCGCTTATAGAGCTTGGAGCAGGTTTCGATTTAGATCTTACTGCCAGAGAGAATATTTATCTTAACGGATCGGTTTTAGGTTATTCCAAAAAGTTTATGGATGAGAAGTTTGACGATATTGTTGAGTTTTCAGAGCTTCGAGAGTTTCTTGATACTCCGATGAAAAACTACTCTTCGGGTATGGTTGCGAGAATTGGTTTTGCGATTGCAACTATAACAAAACCTGATATTTTAATCGTTGATGAGATACTTGCTGTCGGAGATTTCAAATTTCAGGAAAAATGCGAGCAACGAATTAACAGTATGATAAACGGTGATACTACCGTTATTATAGTTTCCCATTCTATTGATCAGATAGAGCGCCTTTGTAAGCATTGCGCTTGGTTGGAGAAGGGTAAGCTCAAGATGATAGGCGATGCGAAAGAGGTTTGCAATGCCTATAAAAACCAAGGAACTAATTAAAAGAATCCCGCAAACTGCGGGATTTTTTTCTTTTCGGGAAAAAATGTCGAATTGTAGGAATTTTTTCAAATATTTACATTGTTTTTTAGGACTTTTTAATGAAAACAACTTGCTTTTTTATGCCTTGTGTGGTATTATAACAAAGTATAGATATGCAGAATTTGTATTGCATCGCAGAACAGACGCAGAAGATAAGCTACTTAAATAAAAAATGAGTGGCGGTTTTGTTATGTTGTAAATTAAACTTTAAAATATAAGCGGAGCATGATTTCTGCCATTAAAAGAAAGGAGCCAAAAAAATGGACGAAAATCAAGAAAGGTATGAAATTGACCTATTGCAAATGGTCAAGGATTTATTTAAAAGGTGGTATGTAATAGCTATATCAGCTATTCTTTGCGGACTTATATCGCTATCTTTTACACTTTACTTTATAACCCCAAAATATACTGCAAACATAATGATGTATGTTAATAACTCAGCTAGCAGCTCATCTTCTTCAGGTGCATGGCTTTCATACAGTGATATTACAACAGCGAGAAACCTTGTTGAAACATATACTGTAATTTTAACTTCTCGATCAACATTGGATAAAGTAATCGAAGAAGCTAGCTTGAATTGCAACTCGGGGGATCTTAAGAGCATGCTCTCGGTTCAAATTCTTAATGAAACTGAGGTTTTTTCCGTATCTGTTACACACACAGATCCTTACGTAGCAGCAAGAATTGCTAATACAATAGCTAAAGTGTTGCCGGAAGAAATTTCCAATATAATCAAAAGCAGTAATGTTGTAGTTGTTGATGAAGCTTCTATTCCAACTACACATTCTTCGCCAAATTATAAAATAAATGTTGCATTTGGAATTTTAATAGGTGTTGTTTTAGGTGCTGCAGCTGTTTTAGTTTATGAGTTTTTTAACGATGAAATTAAGAGTGAAGAATGGATTGAGAAAAACTTCGGAAAAGAAATACCGCTTCTTGCTATTATTCCCGACCTTAATGATAAGAGTACATATAGCTATAATAAGTATCGTAAATACGGATATTATACTTCAAATAAATCAACGCTAAAGGAAGGTAAATAGCTATGAGCGATAATAATATAAAAAATAATAAAAATGTTGAATCGACTAGAACTAATGATATAGCCGAATTTGGTGCAGAACTAAATTTTGCTACAAAAGAGGCTTATGCCTTACTTCGTGCAAATCTGTCATTTTCACTTTTAGAAAAGGCGGGAGGGAAGAAGATCGGAATTACCTCTTCTGTACCGCAAGAGGGTAAATCAACCATTTCCATTAACCTTGCGTATTCATTAGCAGATGCGGGAAATAAGGTTCTTTTAATGGACGGAGATATGCGTCGAGGATCTATAGCAAGGAAACTTAAGAAGCGTTCTTCTCATGGTCTGGCAGAATATTTATCTGGTAAAGAAAATTTGGCAGTTCATACAAATGTTTTAATTGACGGGCTTGATGTTATTGTAAGAGGAGACACACCTCCCAATCCATCAGAACTTATGGGTTCTGAAAGAATGGAAAAAACCTTAGATACTTTAGCAGAAAGATATGATTATATAATTGTTGACTTACCACCGGTAAACTCTGTCGCCGATCCTTTGATTATTTCTACGTATCTTGATGGTGTTATAGTTGTAGTTAGACATGAGCATACGAGAAGCGATCTTGTGAGAGAAACAATTCATCGCCTTAAGTTTGCTAGAGCTCATATTTTTGGATTCGTTTATAATGCTTATAGCAAACACCATAAAAACTATTACAGAGGTTATTATAAAAACCGATATAAGGATTATTATAGGTACTATACAAGCAGAAAAACAACGGAGGAAAGAACTAATAACGACCCCAGTAAAGAAACCATAACAGAGATAAAATAATCTAAACTGAAAAGAAGGGGTACATATGTTTGACTTTCATTCGCATATTTTGCCGAATGTAGATGACGGAAGCAAAAACTTAGAAGAAAGCTTAGAGCTTTTAGCATCTTCTTTTAAACAAAATATAGAAGCAATTGTTGCAACCCCACATTTTTCTCCTGAAGCTGAGGATCCTGAAACATTTCTCAAAAGACGCGTTGAGGCGACTAAAAAATTGCTTACGGCATATGATAATAGCGTTCATCCGAAGGTTTATCTTGGAGCAGAGGTTGCTTATTATCCGGGGATTAAATGCAGCGAGAAAATTAAAGCTCTTAGGATTCTTGGAACGAAACATATTTTAATAGAGTTGCCTTTTTATAAATGGTCTAACAATATGATTGATGAGATTATAGAGATTAAAAAAAGACTAGGTTTAGTTCCTATTATAGCTCATATTGAAAGATACGGGATTGTTCGTCATAAGGATATTCTACATAAGCTTATTTCTCAAGGAGTATTAATTCAGTCTAATGCATCTTTCTTTATAAATAAGCGAACAAGGCGCAAGGCTTTAAAGATTCTTTCTTTAGGTCAAATACAGTTACTTGGTTCTGATATGCATAATTTAGAGCAAAGACCGCAAAATTTAAAGATGGCTGAAGATATAATTAGAGAAAATCTCGGGAATAGCGTTTTAAAAAGACTTAGATTTTTTGGAAATGAAGTTTTACAAGGTGCTGTGCCAATAGAATCTGCCTTAGAATATTCTTTAAAAGGAGAGGCCTAAAAAGTAATGGAAGTTAAAGAAAAAAAGATAAATACAGAGGAAAATATGCTTAATAAAAAAGATATATTAAGACCTAAAAAAGTGTATTGGTTTTTTCGACGTTTGCAGG
>JAGBHD010000020.1 GCA_018110785.1 Oscillospiraceae bacterium | reverse complement strand
TTATCTTATTTCGGAGAGGTTAATATGAACGATATAAAGGCTATTATAGCAAAAAATATAACAGAGCTTAGAATCGGCAAAGGTATGACTCAGATTGACCTTGCCGAAAGGCTTAAATATTCCGATAAAGCAGTTTCAAAATGGGAAAGGGCTGAATCGCTCCCCGATATATCTGTTTTGGTTGAGATTGCCGATATGTTCGGGGTTAGTCTTGATTATCTTGTAAGAGAAAAGCACAAAGAGAAGCCATTAGAGCCAAAAAAGCCCAGATATAATAAATCTATGATATCAGGAGTTTCGATAGCTTTAGTTTGGTTTATTGCCTTGTTCATATTTGTTATTCTCTCCTTATCTGCAAAAGAACTCAGCTTCAAATGGCTTACCTTTATATATGCCGTTCCGATATCCTCGATAGTATGGCTTATATTTAACAGCATATGGTTTAATAAGCGCCTTAATTATTTTATTATCTCTCTTTTAATGTGGACCGCGCTTACCTCATTGCATCTATCTATTTTGCCAATGGGGCTTAATATATCGCTTATTTATCTGCTTGGAATACCGGGGCAAATAATAATCCTTATGTGGTCAATGATAAGAAAAAGAAAATAAAAAAAGCATTTAAAGGAGACTCTTCGTAAAGAAGCTGTCTCCTTTTAGGTTTTATCTAAAATCATATTGAATATTTGCTATTTAAGATAAAATATGGTATAATTATATTATACGAAACGGGGTGAAACTGTGAACGATATATTCGAAGAATATTTGCGCGAAAAGGAACCGCAGAAGAAAGAAAAAGGGTATGCTTGGCATACAGCAATTGGACTTCAAGCGGTTGACGGACTAAATACAAGTGAATATTTAATTGAAACCGCCAAAAAGAATATCGACGGTGATATTACTTTTGAAGAAGCAAATAATTTAATTCACAGTTATTACAAAGAAAACATTGCACATACCACAACAGATAGAACAGAAGAAGCTGACAAGGTTTCGGTCCGTATAGCTCAGTTATTGTCCGAAAGGTCTTTTGTTTTTTCACCCGCACAGTATATTTCAATTCATTCGCAGTTGTTTAATGGCATTTACAAACACGCCGGAAAAATCAGAGATTATAACATCACCAAAAGCGAATGGGTGCTCCAAGGTGATACCGTTATGTATGGCGGTGCTTTGGATCTTAGAGCAACCTTAGATTATGATTTTTCGGTTGAAAAAGAGTTTTCCTATAAAAATCTTTCTATGAATGAAATCATAAAGCATTTAGCGGTATTTGTTGCTCACCTTTGGCAAATTCATGTTTTCTCTGAAGGCAACACAAGAGCTACTGCCGTTTTCTTTATTAAGTATCTTCGTACATTAGGTTTTGATGTTACCAATGATATTTTTGCCGAAAACGCTTGGTATTTTAGAAATGCATTAGTTCGTGCAAACTATACCAATCTTAAAAAAGGTGTTCACGAAACAACCGAGTATTTGGAGCTGTTTTTGAGAAATCTTCTGCTTGGTGAGGATAATCCCCTTAAAAACCGCGATATGCACATTAGCGGCGCTTTATCATCTCCAAAGTGCCAAGGTGAAAACATAAATGGCACTTTGGATGTCACTTTTGACGAAATGCAGGTTTTAAATCTACTTAAGGAAAATGGAAAGCTAACACAAAAGAATATTGGAGAGCTAATTGGCAAATCAGATAGAACAGTTAAACGCATCACCGCTTCGCTTGAAGAAAAGAAATACATCGAACGCGTAAATGGTAAACGTTTTGGATATTGGAAAGTAAATATAAAATAAAAAAGGCATCGTCAGATGCCTTTTATATTTTTCTGCCGAGTAGCTTCTCGGCTTCTTTTATATTTCCCTTATCTATTAAAGCACGAATTTTAGTCGTGCTTATTTTTTCGCCGTTTTTCATCATTATCGGAACAACAATTAATGAAATATCGCTCTCGCGGCACATTTCTTTAAGCTCTTTTACAGAGCATTCTCTGTTTTTTCCAAATCTAAAATCCTCTCCGCAAACGATAACTGCCGCCGATAGGCGCTTTTTTAAAATCTCATCGAAAAATTCCTTGCCCGAAAGGTCTTTTATCTCCAAAAACGGTGGACAGGCATAAACCTTTACACCCATTTCTTTCATAAGCTCGCGCTTTTTAGCTTCTTCTAAAAAGGGCTTTTCGCCTTTTTTGCCGCTTCGGGAATAAAATGTAAAAACCGCGGGCAAAAATTCTTCGCCGAGCGCCCTTTCGATTACCTCTTTATGACCTAAATGAAGCGAGTCGAAATATCCGAGCGCAACCGCAGTTTTTTCCGATGAAAATATATCTTCTGTTTTTTCAAAGATAACTATTCTAATCGCCCCTTAAAACTTTAACGATTTTAAGCTCCCCCGATAAATCATCGGCTATTCCTAAAAATTCGCCGATATGGGAGAAAATTCTGCATCTTCCCTTTTCATTAGCGCCGATAATTCTCGCACTATCGAGGGTAACTCCGTTTAAAAACATTTTAGTTTGAACTTCATCAAGCTTAATTTCAGGCAAAAGCTCAAAGGCAACCTCGGTTTTTAAAAGAGCCTTTTCTATATCATCTATAGAAGATATATCAGAAAGATTTACCGCTTTGGAAAGCGAAAAACCCGCAGAATATGTTCTTCTGAGGCTTTTTAAGGTAGCGCCGCAACCGAGAGCCTTTCCTATATCGGAAGCAAGCGTTCTGATATATGTTCCTTTGCGACAAGACACTGTAAAGCTTATATCCTTGCCATCATAACCCTCTATATCTATACTGTCTATAGCAACTTTTCTTACAGGTCGGTCTTCTAAAACCTCGCCTGAACGCGCTAATTCATATAATCTCTTCCCACCGACAGATACGGCTGAGTACATCGGAACTGCTTGGTCATATTCACCTACAAATGAAGCAACTGTCCTTTCTATTTCAGAAAGACTCGGTAAAGCACCTGAATATTCGGATATTATATTTCCCGTTATATCCTCTGTATCGGTTTCAACTGCTAAGCGCACCTCTGCTTTATAGACCTTTTTTTCATCGGGTAAAATATCGCAAATTCTAGCCGTTCTTCCGAAAAATACGGGAAGAACTCCCGTTGCCATAGGGTCAAGCGTTCCGCCATGCCCTATTCTCTTAATTCCGCTTATTTTCCGAAGCGATGCTATAACCTGAAAAGAGGTTATCCCCTCAGGCTTATCTATTACTAAAATTCCGTTCATCTAAAATCTTCTCAACTTCCGCTAAAAACTTAACCTTAGCCTCATTTATATCGCAGCTGAAAGAGCAGCCTGCCGCCGCTTTATGCCCGCCGCCGCCGAAATTTAAGCAAAGGCGGGAAGCATCAATAGGCGCGTTGGTACGAACAGAAACCTTAATAGTTCCGTCGGGCTTTTCTCTGAAAAGTGCGCCAACCAAAACCCCCTCGATTTCTCTCGGAAGAGAGGCAGTTCCCTCAAGCTCGTCCTCTTTAGCGCCCGTTTTCTCTAACATCTCGCGAGTTAACATCATAACAGCACAGCGACTTTCAAAATACATTTCTAAAGAGCCTATAACAAGCTGTTCTGTATTAATACGAGCCAAAGACTTGGTTTCAAACATGGCTCTGTTTATCTCGCTATGATGCGCTCCGGCGTTTATAGCGCCCATAGCCGCTAAATGGGTATAGGCAGTAACAGAAGCGTATCTGAAGCAACCTGTATCGGTTGTAAGACCTGTATAAATGCAGTCTGCTAAATAGCTATCGAGCTTTATTCCAAGCTCTAAAGAAAGCTTATAAATAATCTCGCAGTTTGCCGCAGAAGAAGAATCGACAAAAGAGATATTAGCATAGTTAGAGTTGGAAGCATGGTGGTCGATATTTAAATCAACGCTGTTCTTTAAATCCTCATATTTTTTGCCGAAAAGCGATGTATCTGCAATATCAACCGTAACAAGGGTGTTATAATCCGCTTCTGGGTTATTTTCAACCCTTGTCATATAGTCATACTGCGGCGGAAAGGCATCGCTGCAGCAAACATTCGCAGTTTTGCCGAGCATCTCAAGCATTCGCTTTAAGGCGAATGCTGAGCCGATAGTATCTCCATCGGGATTTTGGTGGCAAAGAATGCGATAAAAGTCATGCTCATTTAAAAACTCCGCAACCTTTTTTATATCTACCATTTTCAACCTCTGTTTAATTTATCGAGAATGCTGTTAATATGCGAGCTGTATTCCAAGGAATCATCAACTATAAAGCGCAGCTCGGGCGCTTTTCTGAGATGAAGTCGGTCGGCTAAATTTTTTCTTATATAGCCTGTTGCATGGGTTAGCCCCTCAACAGCCCTTTGGGAAGCTTCGCTTCCTCCAATATCGCTAACATAAACCTTGGCAAAAGATAAGTCCCCCGCAACAACTACCTTGATAACGCTTAGCATTGTTGTTATGCGGTCGTCCTTAAGAGAGCGGATTATAGCGGAAATCTCCCGCTTTAAGTCCTCTGCCATTCTCGCCGTTTTATATGAAGCCATTAATCTCTATACTCCTCTGTAATATATGCTTCTAAGATATCGCCCTCTTTGATATCGCTGAATTTTTCCAAGGTAATTCCGCATTCATATCCTGCGGCAACCTCCTTTTGGTCGTCCTTAAAGCGCTTTAAGGAAGCCATAGTATCCTCAGCAACAACGATACCATCTCTTACAACACGAATCTTAGCAGCTCTTGTAATCTTTCCTTCTAAAACATAAGAGCCCGCAACCAAGCCAACAGAAGAAATCTTATAAACCTGACGAACTTCTGCTCTGCCTAAATCAACATCGCGGTATTTCGGAGCGAGCATACCCTTCATAGCGCTTTCAACATCTTCGATAGCATCATAAATAATGCGGTAAAGACGAAGGTCAACGCCCTCTTTCTCTGCCATAGCTCTGCTTGCGGCATCGGGGCGAACATTAAAGCCTATGATAATAGCTCCCGAAGCGTTTGCCAAAAGAACGTCGGACTCGCTGACAGCTCCAACGCCGCCATGGATAACCTTAACCCTTACTTCCTCATTGGAAAGCTTCTCTAAGGATTGCTTAATAGCCTCAACAGAGCCCTGAACATCGGCTTTAACAACGATGGAAAGCTCTTTCATTTCGCCCTCTGCAATATGAGAGAAGAGGTTATCAAGGGTAACCTTATTATATTCTTTAAACTGAATTTCTTTAGCCTCGAACTTTCTCTTTTCAATAAGCTCTCTTGCAAGGCGCTCATCTTCTACGGCATTAAAGGTATCTCCCGCCATAGGAGCTTCCTGAAGACCTGTTATCTCAACAGGAACGCTCGGACCTGCCTCTTTAATGCGGTTGCCCTTGTCATCTGTCATAACGCGAACTCTGCCGACAGCAGTTCCCGCGATAACAACATCGCCAACCTTTAAAGTTCCGTTCTGAACGAGAATTGTTGCAACGGGGCCTCTTCCCTTATCAAGTCTTGCTTCGATAACCGTTCCCTTGGCAAGTCTGTCGGGATTAGCTTTAAGCTCTTTCATTTCGGCAACTAAGTTTACCATTTCCAAAAGCTCGTCAAGGCCTTGTTTTGTAACAGCCGAAACGGGACAACAAATGGTATCTCCGCCCCATTCTTCGGGAACGAGCTCATATTCCGTAAGCTCCTGCTTAACCTTTTCGGGGTTAGCCTCGGGCTTATCTATCTTGTTTATAGCAACGATAATGGAAACGCCTGCTGCTTTAGCGTGGTTAATAGCTTCAACAGTCTGAGGCATAATTCCGTCATCAGCGGCAACAACCAATATAGCAATATCAGTAATTGAAGCACCTCTTGCGCGCATAGCTGTAAATGCTTCGTGTCCGGGGGTATCAAGGAAGGTTATAACCTTTCCGCCCGCAGTAACGCGGTAAGCGCCGATATGCTGGGTTATTCCGCCTGCCTCAGTTGCAGTAACCGAGGAATGCTTAATAGCGTCTAAAAGCGATGTCTTACCATGGTCAACGTGTCCCATAACAACAACAACAGGGCTGCGCTCAGAGAGGTTTTCATCGCTATCCTCTCTATCGTCGATAAGACGCTCCTCAATTGTAACAACAACCTCTTTTTCTATCTTTGCGCCGAACTCCATTGCAACGATAGAAGCGGTATCGAAATCTATAACATCGGAAACAGAAAGCATCTGTCCGAGTCCCATTAATTTTTTGATAACCTCTGCTGCGGTTTTCTTAAGTCTGCTTGCAAGCTCGCCAACGGTAATTTCGGGCGGAATGCTAACCTTTACAGGCTGCTTTCTCTGCTTCTCAAGCTGAAGTCTTCTGAGCTTATCAGCCTCAGTTTCCTTTTTACCCGAATAGGGATTTCCTTTTTTACCCGCTTTATTCGTAAACTTCTGTTTCTTTTCATAGAAGCTGTCATTTTTCATCTTCTGACCTGAAAGCTGCTCATAACGCTCGTTATATTTATCGAGGTTAACATAGCTTCCGCGGGTATCAATTCTGTGATAAACCTTTTCGATTTTCTCAGCTGTTTCAACCTTTTCGGTCTTTTTAGGTTTAGAGAAATTCTCTAATTTAACAGTCTGACCGCGGTCAACCTTTTTAGCAGGCTCTGCCTTCTTCTCGGCCTTTTTGCGGGGAGCGGGCGCGGCTTCCTTCTTTTCTTCCATTTTGAAAGCTCCGAAATAGCTATCCAAGGAAGGAAGCGCGGTTTTAATAGTATAATGGTTTAAGAGAATATCAACCTCTTCATTTTCCAAAACTGCCGCAGTTTTCTTCTGCGCTCCTGTAAGCTTTTCTAAAGCTTCTATAATTTCTTTAGCATCAAGAGAAAGGTCTTTCGCTAAATCTGTCAATTTATATTTTGCATTTACTGCCATATAATCCTCCTTAAAGAGTTATTGATAGAATTGCTTTGGCAAATCCGCTGTCACGAATACCAATAATTCCGCATCGTTTTCCGATATAGAATTCTATCGTATCAAGGTTATGCTCTATATCCATAGTTTTTATTTCCCATTCTTCGCAAAACCTTTTAAAGGATTGCTTCTTTTTTTCCGATAAATCGGGAGTAAATAAAACTAACTGAACATTTCCTTTGAAAATCTCGTGCCTTGTGTTCTCATAGCCGAGAGATAGTTTTCCCGCCTTGCGGGCAAGCGTTATATAGGAAAGAATTTTATCCACCTAAAAGCTCCTTTGTTAAGTTATTATAAATCTCATCAGATATCTTCTGCGAAAAGGTCTTCTCTAAAGCGTTCTGCTTTATCGCATTTTTAAGACATTTTTCCTCAGGGCAAATATATGCTCCGCGACCTGATTTTTTACCGGTACGGTCGATAGATATTTCGCCCTCTGCCGAGCGAACTATTCTGATAAGCTCCTTTTTTAGTTTCATCTCGCGGCAGCCTAAACACATTCGTTCCGGTTGCTTTTTATTTTTCATAGCTTATTCCCCGTAAAAACCGCTTTCGGGACGAATATCAATCTTATATCCTGTAAGGCGAACTGCAAGATATGCGTTCTGGCCCTTGTTTCCTATAGCAAGGGAAAGCTGATGGTCGGGAACTGTAACGCGGCAAGCTTTGGTCTCGCCCTCTAAAAGCTCTACTGAGAGAACATTTGCGGGAGATAAAGCAGCTGCGATAAACTCTTTGGGATCTTCACTGTATTTAACAACGTCTATTTTCTCGCCGCCGAGTTCTTCAACGATAGCATCAATTCTCGCTCCGCGAGCTCCGATACAAGCGCCAACAGGGTCAACATTCTCATCGTTGCTGAAAACAGCAATCTTTGTTCTGCTGCCTGCCTCGCGAGCTACCGATTTGATTTCAACAGTTCCATCATAAATTTCGGGAACTTCAAGCTCGAAAAGGCGCTTAACTAAACCGGGGTGAGTTCTGGAAATTAAAATGCGAGGACCTCTGTCTGTACTCTGAACATCAACAATATAAACCTTTGTTCTCTGTCCTTCTACTAATTCTTCATCTTTAATCTGCTCGTTTTTAGGGAGAGTTGCGGTATGCTTACCCATTTCAACAGTAACCGTTCCTCTTTTGGGATCAACCCTCTGAACTAATGCGCTTACAATTTCGTGAACCTTAGCCTGAAATGCCTCTAAAACAACCGATTTTTCAGCATCTCTGAAGCCTTGGCGGATAATGTGCTTCGCATTCTGAGCAACTATTCTTCCTAAATCTCTGGGCTCTAATTTAATTTCAAGAGGCTTGCCGATAGCAGCTCTCTTTGAATAGGTTCTTGCTCTGTCTAAGGTTATTTCGTTAGCCTCGTCAACAACCTCTTCAACTACCATCTTGGTAATAGTAACGGTGAATTTGCGCTTCTCAAAATCAACCTTAACATTTATTCCCTCTGTTCCGGGATAGTCGCGGCGGAGAGCTGTTGCAACAGCTGTTTCGATTTTTTCTGCAAGTGCTGCGGCAGGAACATCTCTTTCTTTTTCTAAAAGTTCCAGCGCTTCAAAAAATTCATTGTTGTTCATTTTCCTTAAAACCCTTCCTTTATTTCATCTATTCTTTTGGCTTTGCTTATTTTAGAAAGCTCTAATTTAATAATTTCTGAACCGATATCTATAGATAAAACCTTATCTTTAAACTCGGTAAGTACCCCTACAAAGCTTCTTCTTCCCTCTTCATCGGGTCTGATAGTTTCGGCAGAAATATTAAAGCCTACCGATTTCTCAAAATGGACTTCTCTTTTCAAGGCTCTGTCTATCCCAGGCGAGGAAACCTCAAGATAATAGCTTTCCTCAATGAAATCCTCTTCATCCAAAATAGGATCTATCGCTCTGCTGAAAGCCTCGCAATCATCAAAGGTTATGCCTTCTTTTTTGTCGATAAAAAAGCGCAAGAACATTGAAGCGCCCTCTTTTTCATATCGGATATCCCAAAGACTAAGGCCTAATCTCTCGGCTATCGGCTCGGCAATCGCCGCAGCCTTCTGAACGGTTGTTCCTTTTGCCACTATAAAACCTCTTTTCGCCATAATATAAACGAAAGAGCAGGCCGTCAACCTACTCTTTCCATAAAAATTATCTTCTACTATATTATAACAGAAACTTAATAAAAATCAAGTCTTTTTTATAATTTTTTAGTCTTCTTCGTCTTCCGATTCTTCCTCGGGAGAGTTTATAAAGATAACCTCTTCTATTTTCTTATCATTTGATTCCAAAATCTGAACCAAATAATCGCCGAAGCGAAACTCTGTTCCCGCCTTGGGAACGCAGTCCATCTTTTCAACTATCCAGCCGTTAACGGTAGAAGAAGATAGCTCATCGGGATCTAAATCAAGGTCAAGCTCATGGGTAACCTTATCCATAGAGGTAGAGCCGAGCACCTTATAGGTATCATTTTCTAATTTTACGATTTCGTTTACAACATCATCGTATTCGTCCCAAATCTCGCCAACAAGCTCCTCTAAAATATCCTCCATTGAAACAACGCCCAAGGTTCCGCCGTATTCATCGGTTATAACCGCCAAATGGGATTTTTCTCTCTGGAGCGTTCTTAAAAGAGCGCTGATTTTAGTATTTCCCGAAGCAAAAACGGGCTTTTTCATATAGTCTTTCACCGAGAAATCCATATCTCTGTCTAAATAGCAGGTGTCTTTCTGATGAACTATGCCTATAATATTATCTATACTATCAACATAAACGGGTATGCGGGAAAAACCTGTTTCGTGGAAAATCTCGCCGAGCGAGCTTAAGGTTATATCCTCAGGAACTCCCGTTAAATCAACTCGGGGAGTTAGGATATCAACCGCTTCCTGATCCTCAAATTCAATAGCCGAGCGGATAAGCTCGCTCTGCTGTTTTCCTATACCGCCGTCTTCCATAGCCTCTTCAACTATGGTTAAAAGCTCCTCATCGGTAACCTTCCTGTCTTCATTATCTCCCGTAATCTTAACTACAAGCTTATTCCATAAGGAGAAAATAAAATTCAATGGGGTTAATAACCATATAAGCACCATTATAAGCGGTGCGGAAAAGCAGGTGAATTTTTCGGGGAACTGCTTTGCAATATTTTTAGGGGTTATCTCTCCAAAAATAAGCACAGCTACGGTTATAACAACGGTTGAAATGGTACTTCCAATTTCTCCGAAATGGTTTATAAAAAATACCGTTGCAATCGAGGTTGCCGCAATATTAACTATGTTGTTTCCTATTAAAATAGTTGAAAGCAGCTTATCATAATTTTCCAAAAGCTTTAGAGCAAGAGCTGCTCTCTTGTTTTTCTTGTCCTCTAAAAGGGATAATTTCGCCTTACTCACAGAGGTAAAGGCGGTTTCCGTTGCTGAAAAATATGCGCTCATTAATATAAGCACCGCCAGCAAAATAATTGTTATTGTACTACTCATATAAAATCCTTTCTGTTATTAAAAAATAAAGCCTTCGATATGGATTTCATATGAGGCGCCGGCAATAAAAGAAATACTTTTTCCCTGCCGACATCTGACTTCGGGGAATGGCGCCATCGTCCATTGACCGTTTCAACTCCTTTTGATTAGTATCTTTACAATACTAACAGATTTCATATGTATTGTCAAGTATAGAGAAAGCGCCCTTTAAAAAGAGCGCTTTTATTTTAATCCTCTTTTCTGTAGGGCGAAGCGGCTATAACTGCATCTTCGAGCATCGTCGGTAACGGCTCATATCTTGTTTCGCCCTTTTTAAAGGAAGCTGAGCCGCCGGAAAGCGAGCGAAGAACTATTGGAAAATCGCCAAGCTCGCTTTCGGGAAGGTCGGCATAAATCTTCTGCATTCCGCTGCCTTCCGGATCCATACCGAGCATTCTGCCGCGGCGTTTGTTAATTTCACCTATTAAATCTCCCGCAACACTATCGGGAACTAAAACCTCTAAGGAAACTATGGGCTCTAAAATAACCGCTCCAGCCCCGAGCATACCCTCTTTAAAGGCTAAAGAAGCCGCTGTTTTAAATGCCATTTCCGAAGAATCAACAGGGTGATAAGAGCCATCTAAAAGGGTAGCCTTAAGACCTACAACGGGATATCCTGCTCGAACGCCCGATTTCATACTATCTTCAAGTCCCTTTAAAACCGCAGGGAAATAACCTTTCGGAACTGCTCCGCCAACAACCTTTTCTTCAAAAATAAGTCCCTCGCCCTCTGCAGGCTCGAATTCAATCCAAACATCTCCGTATTGTCCGTGTCCGCCGGACTGCTTTTTATATTTGCCCTGAACCTTAATCTTCTTGGTTATTGCCTCTCTGTAAGCAACGGTAGGTTCTTTCAGCTTTACAGACAAACCATAGCGCGAAGCAAGTCTTGAAACGGCGCAGTCAAGATGCTGCTCTCCGTTTCCGCCTAAAATAAGCTCTTTTGTTTCGCGGTTGATTTCAAAGGATAAGGTTTTGTCCTCTTCCAAAAGCTTCGCAACAGCCGAAGCAATCTTTCCCTCATCGCCCTTGCCTTCAAGCGCTAAAGCTCTGAAAAGCGAAGGCTCTTCAAACTTCGGCGGAGTTATTTTAGCCGCAAAGCCCTTTTGGGCTAAGGTATCGCCTGTTTCGGAAACCGTAAGCTTAGCTATAGCGCAGATATCCCCTGCTGCCGCTTCTTTTATCTCGGTCTGCTTCTTTCCGAAAACAGAAATAAGCTTGCCGATTTTTTCCTCAGCGCCGTCTTTAGAATTATTTATAAGGGTGCTATCGGAAGTAAGCGTTCCCGACATAACCTTAACAAATGAAAGCTTTCCAACAAACGGGTCGCTTACGGTTTTAAATATGTAAGCCGCTGTCTTACCCTTTTCATCAGGTATAAGCTTCTCTTCTGTTTCGGAATTCACTGTCGGGTTGATAGCCTCATCAGCTATCGGAAGAAGATTTTTAATAGCATCAAGAAGCATATCTATTCCGCTTAAATTAAGAGCTGAGCCACAAAGCACGGGAACTAATGTTCCGTTTTTTATACCTGCCTTTATGCCATAGCTTATTTCTTCTGCCGTAAAAGGCTCGCCGCTGAAGAATTTTTCAAATAAAGCTTCATCGGTTTCTGCAACCGCCTCGCTTATAGCCTCAATAAGCCCAGGAATTCTATGTCCCTCAGGCGGAATATCTATTTCAACCTTGCCGCCCATATCGTTATACTGATAAGCCTTCATATCAATTAAATTGATATAGCTTTCAACAAAATGCTCTCTGTAATGCGGAACAACTATCGGGCAAACGCTGGGGCCGAATTCTGTTTTTAAGGATTCTAAAACCTTATAAAAGTCAGCGCTCTTTGAATCGAGCTTAGAAACGAATATCATTTTCGCTTTTTTAAGCTCTGTTGCCTTTTTGAATGCCTTTTTAGCTCCGGTCGTAACGCCGCTTTTTCCGCTAAGACAGATCAAAACGCTGCCCGCGGCGCTGATACCTTCGTCCATTCCCGCAGAAAAGTCGAACATTCCGGGGGTGTCTATCAAATTTATTTTATATTCTCCCAAAGTAAATGGAGCAACCGATAGAGCGGTAGTTGTCTTTCTGCGAATAGACTCCGCATCGTGGTCGCATATTGTTGTTCCGTCCTCTGTTTTACCAAGTCTGGAAATAATTCCGCTCTGGTATAGAATTGCCTCGCATAAAGAGGTCTTTCCTGACGAGCCATGTCCCGCCACTGCAATATTCTTGATGGTTTTTGCATTGTAATCTGCCATGTGAATCTCCCTTTCGTGTCGATTTTTGTTGAAATTCAACAAACTCAATCAACATTACAATTATAATTATAGTACATTTTCTAACTCAATGCAAGAAAAAAAACACCCGCCCGTAACTAAATTACGAGCGGTTTTTTTGTTTAATATGACTAATAATTTCTAATTGACGGCAAAATTGAGGAAAACAGAAGCAAAACTATCTGATATAGAAGAACTACTAAAGGAGTAACTGCTGCCGCCTCGGAGCCGAGAACTGCCAAAAGAAGTACTAATATATAAGAAAGGATAAGCCCCGCACTTGAAAAGAATCCCGAAACGGATATTGCCTTTTTTGCGCTCATAGCCGCGCCGATGCAAGCTGCTGCCGCAGGGAATCTGCCTGTATGGGCTGCTGCCGCAGGGGCAGACGGAACAGGCTGAACCTCATTTTTGCAATCCTTATGAAGCGCCGAGGGAACTATTGAGAAAAGCTCCTTATCAATAGAGAAGATTTCCGAAAGCTTTTCTTCGGTTATATTCGGGTCGGTCGTACGAACTAAAAGCTTAATGCCATGGCGTTCTAAATCGTAAAGCGCTTTAGCGGTTTCTTTGTCCCTACCATATGAAACTACAAACATTGCCGTTAATGTTCCCGAATTTGCGAGATAAATAGCTTCTGAGTCTTCGTCAACATATTTACTCTCATAGTCTGCCGAGGGAACTATTATATTATGGTTATCCATAAGTGTTCTGTTTCCTATAAGAACGCGCTTGGAATCAACCCAGCCCGAAACACCCATTGAATCTTCATAAACAAGAGTATCAACCGGCTTTAAAAGCTCTTTTTTATCGTCAATAATATCGGAAAATACCGATTTTAGGGTAGTTCCTGCCGCAACGATAACGCTCGCCGCATCTAAAATAGCCTCATCTATTCTCTGTCCCTCAAAGGTTTTAATGCCTTTAAGCTTAATTGTTCCCGCAGGGAAAAGCTCATCAGAATCAACTAAAAGCGCATCCATAGAATATAAATCCTCTACCGAGGCATATCCGGTTATCATACCGCCATGCTTTAATGCCTTTTTTGATGCTCTGAAAAGCGGGATATTTGTTCCTAAAAACTGCGAAAAAGGAGCGGATAGAACATTCATTAAGGTAAATATATTCAAAGCCCAGAATATATCGCCCATAAAATAATAGGCGAGAACTGCCGAAACTAAGCTTCCGAAAAAGCTTATTATTCCTGTTATCTTAACCGTTCTGTCGGCAGGGTCTAAAGAGAAGGAGTATTTAAGAAAATCCTTTAAAAAGCCTGCCTTTTTCGAGCAGATAACCAAAGGCTCATCATCTGTATCAAAAGGTCTTGTTATCTTAGTTGAAAGCATTTCTGTTTCTAAGGGAAGCATCGCCTTCTTATCGCCATCAGCAGTTAAAAACTTAAAGTTGCAAAGCGCGCGGCGCAAAACATAAAGCTTTCAAAGCGCTGAAAATGCAAGAGAAAATACCGCCGCAGCGTTGTAAAAGTAAAAGCCTTCGCCATAAACCCTATCAGGGAAGAACAACATAACCGCATTGAATATCAAAACCGATATAGCCGCTATTGCCGCAGGGGTATCTCCGTCGGGCTTTAGCTTAAATAAAGAGCCAAGTCCCCCAAAAACGGTAGTTATACAGAAAAGTATCGGGATTATTGTAAGGGCTAAAACAGTCGGATATAAAAAGCTTTCGGGCAAAAGTGTTAAAAGGTAGGAATTAGGAATTGTAAGCGCTGTTAAAAGTCCGCCGAAAACCAAGCATACCCAAAATCTCAAAGTAACCCTTGCTCTTAGGGATTTTAAATCGTATCTTATGCTTCGCTCATCTTCCTTATGAGCATAATCGTCTATCTCTTCTTTAAATTCCTCTGTCGGCTTTTCTTTTTCTTCTCTGAGCTCTGTAAGCCTTACAAAGGTTTCCCAAGCTTCCGCCTTATCAGCCTGTCCGCCGAGAGCGGAAAATTCCTCGGTTTTCAAATTCAAAAGGTCGTTTTCCGAAAGAAGATTTCCGTGGCTTAAATCTTTTTTCTCCGACTGTTCTTCTTCCACCTTCGGAATAACCGTAGTGCGTTCTTTGTCAATAGTAAATTCTCCGTCTGCAGAAAGGGTTATAGAAATTTCTCCGCTATCTTCTTGAACTTCTGCTTCTGCTACCGCTTTAGCTTCTTCTGCTGCTTTAGCCTCTGCTGCCGCTTTAGCCTCTGCCGCCGCTTTAGCTTCTGCCGCCGCTTTGGCTTCTGCCGCCGCTTTAGCTTCTGCTGCCGCTTTGGCTTCTGCCGCCGCTTTAGCCTCTGCCGCCGCTTTAGCCTCTGCCGCCGCTTTAGCCTCTGCCGCCGCTTTAGCCTCTGCCGCCGCTTTGGCTTCTGCCGCCGCTTTAGCCTCTGCCGCCGCTTTAGCCTCTGCCGCCGCTTTGGCTTTTGCCATCTTGTCCTCTTCGGAGGGGATATTCATCGGCATAGCTTCTCCCGCTTCTGCCGCTTTTTTGCGCTTAACTTCATTCAAAATATCATCAATAGAATATTTACCGCTCAAATCTATTTTCCCCCTTTCAAGCTTCTGCTTCTGACAGCTTCATATATCAAAACCCCCGCCGCAACCGAAGCATTTAAAGAATTTATTTTTCCGAACATCGGAATAGATGCAATAAAATCGCATTTATCTCTTACCAATCTGTGAAGCCCCTGCCCTTCTGAGCCGATAACCAAGCAAAGCGGCATATCATAATCCATCGTAAGGCAGTTTTCTCCGTTCATATCCGCGCCAACTATCCAAACGCCCCGTTTTTTGAGCTGCTCAATAGTCTGAGCGGTATTGCCTATTCTTACAAGCGGAATATGGAGCGCTGCCCCTGCGCTTGTTTTCATAACCGTTTCTCCGACAGTTGCCGAGCGGCGCTTTTCAATAATAACACCATGAGCACCAGCGCATTCGGCAGTTCTTATTATTGCGCCTAAATTATGTGGGTCCTCTATAGAATCCAGAAGCACTATCATAGGCTTTTCATTTTTAGAATCAGCTAAGGCAAAAATATCATCTATCTCAGCATAATCAATCGCCGCAACAGAAGCGGCAATTCCCTGATGCACCCCACCCAAGCAGATAGAAGAAAGCTTCTCCGAGCTTACTTCCTTTAAGGGACAGCCCTTTTTCTTAGCAAGCGCCGCCGCCTTTGCCTTTATCGGCGAATCCTTCAATATGTAAACCGCATTAACATCTACATCGGTATCAAAAAGCTCGAATACCGGATTGCGGCCGAACAGAATATCATCTCTCTGTTTTTCCAAAATTCTTCATCCGTTCTTTTAAAATTATATATATTATAATCATATCATAACTTTAGAAAAAAATAAAGGGTATTTTATCATTTTATAAGATAAATTAGCAAACTTCCGAATATAAACCCCATAGCGAAAAAAGCTCCCCATAATAAAGCGCTTATCCCCTTTTTTCCTTTTTTACCGTCAGCAAGGTATCTGATATATTCTCCCGACAAAAGCTTTATCTCCCCGTCGCTCCTTGTTTCTCCGTCTTTTAAAAATAGAATTGCCCTTTCAAAATAATCGCTGTCAGTATTTTTTATCTCAACTATCCGCTTGTTAACGCCTCTCATCATATCTTTTACCTCTTCTATTTTGTTCTCACCTTATTTTTGCCAATTTATTTCCTTTTTATTCCGCAAAAGAAAAACCGCAGCAAAGCTACGGTTTTAATCTATTTCTTAAATTGTGATTCAAAAAGCGTTTTGTAAATTCCGCCCGAGGAAAGAAGCTCTTCGTGGGTTCCTGTTTCGGAAATTCCCTCATCGGTCATAACAATTATCTTGTCGGCGCTTTTAACGGTAGAAAGCCTATGAGCAACAACAATAGTTGTTCTGCCCTCCGAAAGCTTATTTAAGCTCTCGCAAATCATATTCTCGGTAACATTATCTAGCGCGCTGGTAGCCTCATCAAGAATAAGTATCGGAGGATTTTTAAGAAATACTCTCGCAATAGCAATTCTCTGCTTCTGTCCGCCCGAAAGACGAACTCCCCTCTCGCCAACCTCAGTATCATAGCCATCTGGGAGCGACTCTATATAATCGGCAATCCCCGCCAGTCTCGCCGCCTCATAAACCTCTTCCTTTGTTGCATCTAATCTTCCGAAAGCTATATTTTCATAAATGGTAGTGTCAAATAAAAACACATCCTGCGAAACAATTCCTATTTTTCGCCTTAAAGAAGCGCGGGTATAAGAGCGAATGTCCTCCCCGTCTATTGTAACCGATCCCTCAGAAATCTCATAAAATCTCGGCAGTATGTTGCAAACGGTAGTCTTTCCGCCACCAGATGGTCCAACAAGCGCTAAGGTTTTGCCCCTTTCTATTTTAAAGCTGATATCGGATAAAATCTCCTTACCCTCCGAATAAGAAAAGGAAACATCGGAAAACTCAATCTCTCCTAAAACCTCCTTAAGCTCTACAGCCCCCTCATTATCAGGCTCAGAGGGAGTATCCATTATTTCGCAAAACCGCTGAAATCCCGTCATTCCGTTTTGAAGCTGCTCTGAAAGAGAAACTATTCTTTTTATCGGATCCATAAATACCGAAACATAAATAATAAAGGCGGTAAGGTCGGCAAAGTTTATAAGGCCGCCGAGCATAAAAATCGCGCCGCTTAAAAGAACTATCATATAAAGGAAATCTCCTATAAATGTAGTTCCCGATGAAAATTCCGCCATGGCTTTCATTGCTTCATCGCGAGAGGAAACATATCTTCTGTTATAAATTTCAAATTTATCGCTTTCGTAAATCTCGTTTGTATATGCCTTGGAAACGCGAATTCCCGTTATGCTGTTTTCAATATCGGCGTTTATCGCCGCATTTTCCTTGCGCATTCCTTTAAATGCGTTCATCATTTTAAAGCGCTTTTTTATAACAAAAATCAATAGCACAGGTATAGAGGCAAAAACAATAAGAGTAAACCAGATGTTTATTCCTGCCATTAAAACAAAGCTTCCGATAAGAAGAACTAAGGATAAGAATAAATCCTCAGGTCCGTGGTGAGCAAGCTCGCTTACCTCAAATAAGTCGCTTGTTATTCTCGAAAGCAAGGCTCCCGTTTTGTTTTTATCGAAAAATGAAAGCGGCAAGGTCTGCATATGAGAAAAAAGGTCTCGTCTCATATCTGCCTGTATTCTCGTTCCAACATTATGGCCGTAGCGCTGAATGAAGTAGTTAAGAAACGCCTTTAAAATATAAACCAATAAAAGAACCGCTGAAAGAATAATAACCATCTTGATATTTCCGTTCGGAATATATGTGTTTATCATTTTTCGGGTAATAACAGGATAAAAAAGGCTGATAAGTGCCGCAAAAAGCGCGCATATCATATCAAGCGCAAACATAAGTCGATAGTTTTTATAGTATTTTATGAATCTTTTAACCATTTTTAGTTCCCTCCAACTAATTTATTGTATCATACTCAAAAAAACAATTCAATATATTAAAAATTGTAAAGTAGATATAACTGCTTGTATTTGGTATTAAAAGGAATTTTTGCAACTTTCAACAGAGTTTTCAACAGTTTTTCAAGAAAAAAAGCCGTCTAAACCCCGAGTTTTACTCATTTTCAACGAAGTTTTCAACAATTTTAAAAAATCCAACGGTCAAAAACTTCTCAAAAAAAGGTTTACATTTGGTATAACTTTCCTGATTTATTTTTCTATTTTTTAACCAAAAAATATACAGAAACTATTCCTTTTTCGGTCTGTAAATTTTACAAGCTAAAAATAAAATTCACCCCACCGAAAAAGCAGGGTGAATGCAAGTCTATTTTTGTATTTTCTGAAAGGCTATGCGCTCATCGCCGTTTTCAAGGAATATTATGCCGCAGCGGGAAAAGCCGTTTTTAATAAGAGCTTTCTGCATAGGCAGATTATTTTCATGTGTGTCTATTCTTATGTTTTTGTATCTGTCCATGCCGTATTTAAAGCATAAAGAGGAAAGCCCTCTCCCCTTTTTCGCAACGGCTATTCGGTGAATAACCCCATAAGGCTCTAAGCTTAACCACTCGCCGTCTTTTATAATATTATAGGTCTTGTCAGGCCCGTCAAACATAGCGAATACAGCTAATATTTCTCCCTCTTCTTCTAAGATAATAGAATTTCCGCCTGAAATATCCTCTAAAATAAGCTCGCGCGCGGGATACCCGTTTCCCCATTGAGAAAAGTTCCCTGTTTCTCTCATAAACTCGCGGCTTTCCGAGTATATCCTCATTATCTCATCTATGTCGTTTAAAGTAGCTTTTCTAAACTGCATTTTTACTCCTTTAAAATTTAAAGCGCATAAATTTCTATATTTTATCATATACTGTCTTGTAGTCTTAATATATCACCTTCGATTTGTAAATGCAATATTTTTTCAAATATCTCTTGACTTTTATATCGCTTTATGATAAAATAGCTCTCGCAGTCTAAAAAGACCGCCAATATCGCGGGGTAGAGCAGTTGGTAGCTCGTCGGGCTCATAACCCGGAGGTCGTGTGGTTCAAGTCCCACCCCCGCAACCAACATTGCGAACCGAAAAAGATATCGGTTCGGAAAACCCAGTAACCACAACGGTTTCTGGGTTTTTTCGTGCCATTTTTCAAGGTGGAATTCAAAAGATATCATTTCCCCAAAACGACCTTTGGGGAGGACTTGAACTAAATACCTGGGCT
>JAGBHD010000019.1 GCA_018110785.1 Oscillospiraceae bacterium | reverse complement strand
TTAGGCTGACGGGATTTAATTTGTCGGCTTATGCCGACACCAAAGCTGCGAATGAAATGAGCAATTTAACTTGTGCGAAGCACAAATTTAGCTCGGCGGTAGCCGAATTTAGCTGCGAGATTTAAATCTCGCAATTTAATTGAAAAAAGACCTCTCGGAGAGGTCTTTTTCTTATATCAGTTTATTTTTAACTAATGCTTTCTTTAAAGGAACGAACATTAACACTACGGCAACAAGGGTTATAGCCGAGGTTATAGCCGAGGTTGTAAGCGAGCTTACGGCATAAAGCTTCAAGATATCGAAGGATTTACTGAAAATAAGATAGTTATAAAGCGAACGGACTAACGGGGTTAAAATCGTATTAGTTACAAGGGCGACAGCCGAGCCTATCAAAGAAGAGGCAAACTCGTTTACATTCTTCTTTCTGAGAAACTTATATATACCGCCTGCGATAATACCCATAAGCATTTTTAAAATAAGGGTTATAGGAACGCTGGTTATGTAAGCCGGATCTAAAACATCGGCAATTCCCATTCCTACGGCGCCGCAGATGCCTCCCCATACACCGCCTAAAAGAAGGGCGGCTAAGATGCAGAAGGTATTGCCCAAATGGACCGAAGTTGCCGTTGCACCGATTGGAATTTTAATTTTTAAAAACTGGAAGCCTACGAAGCAAAGGGCTGTCATAAGGCCTGCTATACATAATTTTTTAGTTTTTTCGCTCATTGGGGTTTCCTCCTTGGAATGTTTTACAAAAGCTCGTAGTTTCCGCTTTCTTTAGAGTTCGGAAGATCAGACAAATATGGCTCAAACATAACGCCGAAGCGAGGGTCTGAGGAATAAGAATAGGTTGATTTAACCGAACGTTCGCAAAAGCGGGTTGCCGCTTCACAAGCCAGCGGCAGACTTTTTCCCTGCATTATTTCACCAACTACGGTAGCAGCAAAAATATCGCCTGTACCTGGGTAAGAAACGGGAACATATCGGCATTTTATTCTGAAATAGGTATTCTTATCGCGGTCATAGCCTATGTTATATATTCCGTCGGACATAGTAGCGCCTGTTATAACAACCATTTTAGGGCCTTTTAAGGAAAGCACCGAAAGAATACTTTTTGCTGAAGAGCTGTTTAAGGGGGCAGGATCGAAGGGCTTATTCAATAGAAGATAGCTTTCGGTTAAATTCGGGGTTATCAAATCGGCTTTCATAGAAAGCTGACGCACCTTATCAATTAAAGCTTCTGTAAAGAAGCGGTAAGGCTTTCCGGCGTCTCCCATAACGGGGTCAACAGCTTTAAAAGATTCTTTATGAGATTTATAGATTTCCAACAAATCCTCAATCTGCTCTTCTTTTCCGAAATATCCGCTATATATACAATCGAATTCAATACCCAGCTTATTATATTTCTCAAAGCAAGCCGATATATATCCATCAAGGTCTATCTTCTCAACATCTCCGAGGCCTCCGGTATGCGAGGATAGAACCGATGTAGGGATAGGGCAGACCTGCATCCCCATTGAAGAGAGAACAGGTATTATAACTGAAAGAGAACTTCTTCCGAACGAGGGAAGCGAATGAATCGCCGCTATTCTTGGAATGTTTGTTTTCAAAATTATCGCCCTTTCTGAAATAGAGTTTAGCTTTTGGAAAGCTTAAAAGCAAATTTTCGTTTTTGCTGTTTTTAAATTTAGTTTTAGCTTAATTCAATAAAATCAATTATATCAAAAGAATTTTTGTTTTGCAAATTATACAGTAAAAAAATTGTCCTTTTAATACATTTTCTGACAAAAACGGCAAATTGCATAAAGAGAATATATTTTCAAAGGAAATTTTATGCAATTTGCAAAAGATTTATTTTTTCTTAAAAAAGGGATAAAATAATATTGCAAATTTAAAAAAGGAGATGTTTTATATTATGAAAAACGGTAAAGTTATAGCAGGCGCGCTTTTAACGGGAGCTGCGGCATATATGGTTTATTCGGCTGTTTCCGGACAGCGCTCCGGTAAGAAAAAGGTTAAAAAGGCTTTTGAGAAAACTATGAAAAACTGCAGTTGTTTTTTAGATGATATGGCTTCTATGATGAGATAAAAAAACGGCGGAAGATTCCGCCGTTTTCTATTTAGCCCTTTAGACCTCTTGATTGTCTGTCCATATCCTCTATAACAACATCGAATATTTCGCCTAAAGAGGAGCAGTATTCCAAAACCTTCCAAGGCTCGTTTGTATGGTAATGAATCTTGATGAGGGTTTCATCGCCGACGGCGAGCAGACAATCGCCTTTGAAATTCTCTAAAAAATAATCGTTTATGGCATCTTCGTCAAGGTTTGTTCCCTCTATCAATAATTGAGTATCGTATTTAAATTCCAACATAATAAGCTCTCCTTTTAATTTTATTATGCGCAGATAAAATTATTTAATAACGCTTGTAAAGCCTACTGCTTTGCCGATAATTCTTATGCTATTAAGCTCGTTGCCTTTAAAGGACATTGGAGCGTAGGAAGAATTACAGGGAATAAGGGTTAATGTATCTTCCGACATATAAACCCTTTTAAGGGTTGCTTCATTATCAATCAAAACGGCGGCTATATCTCCGTTTTCAACCATCGGCTGCTCTCTGATATAGACTATATCTCCATCATGAATTCTTGCTTCTATCATACTATCGCCAGAGGCTCTCAAGCAAAAATCACAGCCTACTGCATCGGGAACTTCGACCAATTCTCCGATATTTTCTTCGGCTAAAAGGGGACTGCCGCAAGCTATTTTGCCGATTAGGGGTTTTGGAGAAACTATGGGTAAGGGAATGATACCCTCAGCTTTCGGAATTATTTTTTCTGCTTCACTATCATTTCCCGAAAGCCATAAGGGGTCAACGCCAAGCACAGAGGCTATCTTAACTAAGTTTTCAGCCTTGGGGGCATATTTGCCCGAAAGGTAGGCGCTGATATTGCTTTTGTTAATACCTGTAAGCTCGGAAAGCTCGATTTGCTTTAAGCCTCTGATAGACAAAGCCTTTCTTATTCTTTCAGCTGATGGGTGAATATTCATACAAATTCTCCTTTTTTTCACACGAAAAATTAGGGGGGATTTTTTTAGTTGATTGTAGTATATCACAAAAGTTAAGAAAATGCAAATGTTTTTTAAAAAAGTTAAGAAAACTATATTGACAAAGGAAAAATGTTCCATTATAATAAGTTCAGTTTTCTGAACTACGCGCGGAATAAAAGTTAAGAAAACTGAACGCGATGTCGAGGCGGACTCGGCAGATAGGGGCTTCGCAGGGAAATTGCTTCGCAGGGAAATTGCTTCGCAGGGAAATTGCCTTCGGCAGGTAAATCGTTGCGCTAAAGCGCAACGGCTAAGGTGTCAGTTTAGGCTGACGGGATTTAATTTGTCGGCTTATGCCGACACCAAAGTTGCGAATGAAATGAGCAATTTAGCTTGTGCGAAGCACAAATTTAGCTCGGCGGTAGCCGAATTTAGCTACGCTGAAAGTGTAATTTAATTTTAAAGTGGTCGGGTAAATTGCTTCGCAGGGAAATTGCTTCGCAAGTAAATTGCCTTCGGCAGGTAAATCGCTGCGCTAAAGCTCAACGGCTAAGGTGTCAGCTTGCGCTTACGGGATTTAATTTGTCGGCTTATGCCGACACCAAAGTTGCGAGCAGGGTGAGCAATTTAGCTTGTGCGAAGCACAAATTTAGCTCGGCATTAGCCGAATTTAGCTACGCCGAAAGCGTAATTTAATTTTCTAAAGGAGAGGATTTATTATGTGCACAGTATGCGGGCAGATGTTTTGCCCGAAGGGCTGTCCCGAATATGAAATGGGCGGCGGTATTTATATCTGTTCTTACTGCGGGGCAGATATTATGGCAGGAGAGGAATATTACAGCCTTTCAGGAGAGTATTACTGCTCTGACTGCATTTATTCGAGCAGAAGAACGGCAGGTGAATAAATTGGCAAACAGAAGAATGTTTCATAAGGATATTGTTACGACCGACAGATTTTTAAGAATGTCGCCCTCTTGTCAGGCGCTTTATTTTCAGCTTTGTATGAATGCTGATGATGAGGGGTTTGTTGGCGGCGCATATAAAATAACGCGCTCAATGAGAGCGCGAAAAAGCGATTTATATCATTTAAAGGATATGGAATATATTCAGCTATTTGGCTCCGGTGTTGCATATATCAACGAATGGTATGTTCAAAATCGTATTCCCAGAGACAGAATTAAGCCCACATTTTTTAGAACTGAAAAAATGTTACTTTGTGTTGATGATTGTAAAAAGCTTGATGAAGAAGCCGGATTGTTAGATTGAAAACATATGGGCACAGTTTCCGACAGTTTGAATACATTGAAAACCAACGGAACCTATGTTGAAAATCATCAGAGGGTATGTTGAAAATCAACGGAGACACACACGATTTGGCTTAATACGAACTGTTTGTTGGCATTTTTTGTAAACATAGTATAGGTAAGTATAGGTAAACACTGTTTAAATGAAAGGAAACGCCATGTTGAAGAATTGTAAAATTTGCGGGTCGGCTTTTCATACTTATTTTCCTGCGCAGATTTGCTGCGGATATGAATGCGCCGAAATATTTGATTTAAAAATTAACGAATAGAAAGGAAGAAAATTATGTATTTTGAAGGAATGTCGAATACCAAATGCCCCTACTATATCAGGGAATCGGCTTACACCATTTCCTGCGAGGGGATTGAGAAGGGAACTGTTAATGTTATTAAATTCCCCTCGGAGAATAAGAAAAATGAATTTCAGAAGCGCTGCTGTTATCACATAGGGCGCCCTTGCATTGCGGCTCAGCTTCTGAATGAAAGATATATTGGCAATTGAGATTGAGTTGCAGATAAATTGCCTCTTTGAGATTTAGGGGAGTTTTTTGTTCTTCCCCCCCTCGATGGGGGCAATTAGGTGGGAATTCATAATTTCCTTTTTGATATGATGAAGCAGAAAGGAGGGAAGAAATGAATTTCGAGATAATTAAGGCTGAATACAGAATGGGCGAGAAGCTATCGGCTTTATCGAAAAAATATGATATTCCAATAAGCTCTCTTCGATATAGAGCAAAAAAAGAGGGCTGGAATAAGGCTTCGGAGGATTGCCTTTCGCATCTTCGCTCGGCGGCTGATTCTACTGCCAGACTTTTGGAAAGCATGAGCCGAAAAAATGAAGAGCTTTTATCAGGCGGAAAAGAAATAGACCCCAGAGATATTAAATATATTACTGCCGCCGAAAAGGAGCTTTTGGAGGTTATGAGGGATATTTTCGATTCACCTAACAGAAAAGAAAGAAATGAGGATTTTATTCGTTTTCAGAAGGTAAAGGGCGGCGGAGATGAGGAATTTTCGGGCACAGGGATAGTTTTACTGCCCGAAATCAGCATAGCTGGAGAGATGAGTGAGTGAATAGGTGGGGGTTTGTTCCCCTCAGAGGAAGGAGAGATGGAGATAGAAAATATTTTATGGCGGCCGCAGAAAAGACAGGCTCAGTTTATGGTAAGACCTGAATACGAGGTTTTATACGGCGGCGCGGCGGGGGGCGGAAAATCTGACGCGCTTTTATGCGAGGCGCTTCGACAGGTTAATATTCCGCACTACAGAGGGCTTATTTTAAGAAAGACTTATCCGCAGCTGTCTGAGCTTATTGATAGAAGCCGCACTCTATATTCGGGGGCTTACCCTCAGGCTAAATATAATTCATCGGGGCATTTTTGGAGCTTTCCTTCGGGCGCTAAGATTTATTTCGGAGCAATGCAATACACAAAGGACCGACAGAATTATCAGGGCAAAAGATATGATTTTATAGGCTTTGATGAGCTTACCCATTTTACCTTTGATGAATATTCATACATGTTTTCTCGTTCGCGTCCGTCGGGAGAGGGGACAAGGGTTTACATACGGGCAACAGCCAACCCCGGAGGAATTGGACATGCTTGGGTTAAAGAGCGGTTTATAACTCCCGCGCCGCCCGAAACTCCGATAAGGGAGTTTTACGACACCTTAACGCCTGACGGCAAGACGATAAGGCTATCGAGAGAGAGGGTTTTTATTCCCGCGAGTGTTTTTGATAACGAGGAGCTTTTAAGATTAGACCCGAATTACCTTGCCAACCTTTCAATGCTTCCCGCATCTGAGAAGGCGGCGCTTTTATACGGCTCTTGGGATTCTTTCGACGGTCAGGTTTTCTCCGAATGGAAAAACGACCCGGCTCATTATCGCGACCGTCTTTACACCCATGTTATAGAGCCTTTTTCTATTCCGCGCGATTGGCCGATTTATCGCGGCTTTGACTTTGGCTTTGCCAAGCCTTTTTCGGTTGGCTGGTTTGCTATAGATCCTTATGGCAGGATATTTCATATAAGGGAATATTACGGCTGCAACGGGGTTCCTAATATGGGAATTAAAATAGAGCCGCACGAGATTGCGGCAAAAATCCGCGAGATTGAAAATACTGACGAAAACCTTAAGGGCAGAAGGATTATAGGGGTTGCCGATCCATCAATTTATGATGAGAGCAGAGGAGAATCTATTGCGAGAATGATGGAGAAAAGTCCGAATTTCATCTATTTTACTCCTGCTGATAATACCCGAATTGCAGGCAAAATGCAGGTGCATTACAGACTTAGATTTTCTGAAAACGGCGAGGCTATGTTTTATTGCTTTAATACCTGCCGAAATTTCATAAGGACTATTCCCTCACTTGTTTATTCTAAAAGCAATGTTGAGGATGTTGATACGGCGGGTGAGGACCATATTTACGATATGTTTCGATATGTTTTGATGATGCATAAGATAACGCCGCCGAAAGCTTTACCGTATGTAAATTTGCCGACTTCAGATCCTTTGGATTTGAGGGTTTTGAGGGTGTAGGAGATTGCCCCTTTGGGGCAGATAAATCGTTCGCTAAAGCTCAACGGCTAAGGTGTAAGCGGAGCTGACGGAATTTAATTTTTAAGGAGTTTTTATGAAGATAGGAAAAAGCGAAATACGCTCGGCCTTAAAGAAGCTGCAGAGCTTTAAGGGGGCTAAAGGAGAAACAGATTTAGTTTTTAAAGAAAATGAGAAATGGTGGAGAATGCGACATTGGGAGCTACTTCCCGAAACTCACGGGGTAAAGCCTACCTCAGCCTGGCTTTTCAATTCAATTATTAACAAGCACGCTGATGCTATGGATAATTTCCCTTTTTGTACGGTTTTGCCGCAAAGCTCAGATGATAAAAAGGCGGCTGAAGTTTTAAACAAGGTTATTCCCGTTATTTTAGAAAAATGCGATTATCAAAAGATATATTCGCTTCTTTGGTGGGATAAATTAAAGCTCGGCGTTTCGGCGGTGGGGGTGTTTTGGAATCCCGATGCATCGGAGGGGATTGGAGATATTTCTCTTCAAAGAATAAATCCCTTAAACCTTTATTTTGAGCCCGGTATTTTGGATTTAGAGGAAAGCTCAGATGTTTTTTATATTGAATCGGTTAACAACGAGCTTTTAAAAAAGCTTTATCCTGATGCCGACCTTTCGGCGGCAAAAGGATTTATTCGTCCTGATGGGGCTTTTTCAGATAATAGAAGCGCCGTTATAAACTGGTATTACAAAAAGAATGGTAGGCTTCATTACTGTCGATTTGTAGGGGAAGAGCTTCTTTTTTCTTCCGAGAATGAAAAGCAGTATAAGGATACGGGCTGGTACAGCCACGGGCGCTACCCCTTTATTTTAGACCCTTTATTCCCGCGAGATGATTCGCCTTATGGTTTCGGATACATTGATACCATGAAGGATACTCAGATGTATATTGATATTTTAAACAAATGCATTTTGGAAAATGCGATGCTTTCTTCCAAGAAGAGATTTTTCTTAAGAGATGACGGCAGCATAAACGAGGGCGAGTTTCTTGATTTTTCCAATGCAATTATTCATTCGAGCGGTAACTTAGGCGAAGATTCGATAAGAGAGCTTTCTACAAATCCTCTTGCGGGTATTCATATGTCTGTTTTACAGCACAAGATTGACGAGCTAAAAGAGACAAGCGGCAACCGCGATTTTTCCCAAGGCTCTACTGCTCAGGGAGTTACGGCGGCGAGCGCTATTGCCGCTTTACAAGAAGCGGGAAGCAAACTTTCGAGAGATATGCTTAAAAACTCATATAGGTCTTATAAGGCTATGTGTTACCTGATAATCGAGCTTGTAAGGCAATTTTACATAGCTCCGAGGGTATTCAGAATTTCGGGCGAGGAATTTTTATCCTTTGATAACGCTATGCTTAAAGCTCCAAATGCGGCAGAGGAATTCGGGATAGAATACTCTTCCCGTGAGCCGATTTTTGATATAACTGTTGCCGCTGAAAAGGGCTCCCCTTACTCTACTGCGGCAAACAACGAGCTTGCAAAAGAGTTTTTCTCACTCGGATTTTTTAATCCTGAAAGGGCATCAGAGGCGCTTGGCGCTATTGAGATGATGCAGTTTGAGGGGAAAGAGCAGATGAAAAAGAGGATAGAGGAGAATATTGCTTCGCGGGTAAATTGACCTTACGGTCAGATAAATTGCCTTCGGCAGATAAATTGTTCGCTAAAGCGCAACGGCTAAGGTGTCAGCCTAAGCTGACGGATTTAAAATGCTGATTTAGTTACGCTGAAAGTGTCGTTTAGTCTAATTAGGTGGGAAATTATAATTTCCTTTTTGATATGATTTATTTGACACTTCGGAAAGATGCTACGCTTTCGACCGCTGCCTGTGGCAGATAAAGGGAGAAAGGGTTGGCGCCGCGGTCGCTGAATATAAGGAGATTTATCTCCGAAATAGGAAGCGGGAACCGCAAGAGGAAGAGGTCAGAAAAATTAAATGACACTTCGGAGAGACGATGAGAGCTGAGGTCTATCTTAGCGGAAAGGAGAAAAAACGATGGAGGAAAATATTACTTTATCGGAAGAAAATTCGGGCGGAAATGAGATTACATCTGCAGACGCCGTGCAGGAAACACAAAAAGAGCCTTTAGCCCCTGAAAAGAGCAGCTCGGAGCAGTTCGAGGAGCTGATACGGGGGAAATACAAGGGCGAATTTCAGAAAAGGGTTCAGGGAATTATAGACGCGCGTTTCAGAAAGGACAAGGAAGCTGCCGAGAGAGAAAGGGCAGAAGCTGAAACGACGAGGATATACGACGGACTTTTAAGAGAATCGGCAGAGCTTAAAGAGCATTATCCTGATTTTGATTTGAGGGATAGTCTTCGCGATGAGAGGTTTAAGGCTTTGATTTCGCGCGGCGGAATTGATTTAAAAACCGCTTACGAGATATGCCATAAGGAAGAAATTATTTCTTCGGCTATGGCAGAGGCTGCGAAAAGAGCGAGAGAAAAGACGGTTGAAGACCTTTTATCGCTGAAATCCCGTCCCTCGGACAGCATATCGGCTTCGGGCTCGGGAAGTTCTACCGATATCAGATCCCTTACCAAAAGGGAAAGAGAGCTTCTTTGTCGCAGAGCTGCGGCGGGAGAGCGAATAACACTTAGATAGGAGATAAAAAATGAGCAACACTCAGACAACACATCTTACTGCGGAAAACAACAATCTTTCCGCAGAAATGAAAACCTTTTACGATATGGCGCTTATTGATGAAGCAACACCGAACTTGGTTTACGACCAGTTCGGACAGAAGCGACCTATTCCTGCGGGAAAGGGAAAGACTATCGAATTCAGAAAGTTTTCCTCTTTACCTAAAGCATTAAAGCCGATTACAGAAGGGGTTACTCCCGATGGTAATAAGCTTAATGTTACCGCTGTAAGCGCGACAGTTGAGCAGTATGGCGATTATATTGAGCAATCGGATATGCTGGAGCTTACAGCTATTGACAACACCATTGTTGAGGCTACAAAGATGCTCGGCAATCAGGCGGGAAGAACATTAGACACAATCGTTCGCAACGAGGTTGTTGGCGGAACTAACGTTATATACGGAGCCTTAGAGGGAAAAAGAGCTAACCACCGCTACGAGATAACTGCCGAGCATAAAATCACAGTTGATGATATTTTCGATGCGGCGGCAGAGCTTAAGGGCAACAACGCTCCCAAAATCGACGGCAGCTATGTTGCTATAGTTCACCCTCACGTTGCAAGGGACCTTATGGTTTCTTCAAAAGAGCAGGGCAGCTGGATAGACATTAACAAATATGCAGACCCTACCAATATTTTCGAGGGTGAGATAGGCAAAATCGGCGGAGTTCGTTTTGTTGAGAGCACCGAGGCGAAAATCTTTTCTTCCAAGCCTTTATCAGAAGAAGCTGTAAATCTTACCGTTAAGACTGCGGTAAATTCAGCTAACAGCGTTACAGTTAACGAGAAAGTTACAGAGGAGATTATAGGTAGAAAGCTTCTTATCGGCTCTGTTCAGACCGAGGTTATCGGCCTTTCAGGCACTACTCTTACCTTAGAGGACAAGGTTACTGCCGCTTCGGGCGACACAATTTATCCCGGAGAAGCAGGAAAAGACGGCGCCGCAGTTTATGCAACTATGGTGCTTGGCGCTAACGCTTACGGCGTTACAGAAATTACAGGCGGCGGACTTCAGCATATTGTTAAGCAGTTAGGCTCGGGCTCCGACCCGCTAAATCAGCGCTCCTCCGTTGGCTGGAAGGCTACAAAGGCGGCTAAAAGACTTGTTGAGGAGAACATGGTTCGCATTGAGACCGGCTCTTACAAATCGGCTTTAGTGGAGGGAAACTAAATGAAAACGGCGGATATTTTTATTCCTAAGGACAGCGTTAAAGGCGAAAACAGCCTTTTCGTTTCTGTTAACGGCAAGCATTATAGCATAATGCGCGGAATTAAAGTAACCGTTCCGATAGAGGTTAAAGAGGTTATAGAAGCATCTCTTTTACAAAGCCGAGAGGCAGACGATTTTATTAAAAACAACACTACCGTTTAGGAGATGAGACATTTGACACTGAGAGAGGTTTTCGGGGCGGTTGAGAAGCTAAGGCCTGAGTATCTTACGGAAAAAGAGAAGTTTCGGGCTATATCCCGACTTGAATGTCTTTTATCGGAAAATGGGGAGTTTCGAGGGTTTCAGGAGGAAACCGAAGCCCTCTCTCTTCCCGAAGAGTTTTCAGATTTATATATTCTTTACTTAAAGGCTGAAGCCGAAAACAAATTAGAAGAATACGAGCGCTGCAACAATACTCTTGCCGCGTTTTCAGCCGAGCTTGATAACTATTTGCGATACCGAAGAAGAAATGCCGGTTTCAAGAAAAGTCGGTTTCGATTTCTTTAGGGGGTAAAGCTATGAAACTTTACAAGCTTAAAGAACCTAAGATGAAAAAAGGAACTGTTAATGTTTTTTACGGGCTTGACAGCCGCCCCGATGCTCCCGATTTTTCTCTTGAAAGCTCTAATGGAATTACAAGCGAATATTTCCCCTTTATATCAAGCGGCAAAACATTAAAAAAGGAAAAAGATTTGACAGCCGGGGCTTATGTTTTTTCATTAGGCTCTAAAATGGGGCTTATATCGGGGGAAAATCTTTATATAGATTCCAAAAGCTTTCCGCTTAAGTTTTCAGGAAATACATCGTCGGTTATAAAAATGGGAGAGAAAATAATTGCTTTTCCCGATAAGACCTATACAGATGAAAAGGGAAACAGCGGAAGCTTAGAAGCGAGTTTTTCAACCTCGAAAAGCGGAAACAGCCGCCCATATTTTTCCTTAGTTACAGCCGACGGCGAGGATTATGGGAAAACCCCCGTTGTAGGCACGGCTCAGCCTGCTGCAGCGGAAAACGGAGATTTATGGATAGATACGAGCGGAAACATAAGCATTTTAAAGATATATTCGAATGGTGTTTTTTATGAGATTACATCTCCGTTAGTTAAGATTTCCTATAGCGGCATCGGGGCTTCATTTTCGCGCGGCGAGGGGGTTAATATTTCGGGAACTCCGATTGATGGGGATTATGTTTTAAAAGAGGCTGAAAATGATTACATAATTATAGGCGCTATTTTGGAAAACAGCCTTTACAGCAACATAACCATAAAAAGAAGCGTTCCAGATATTGATTTTGCCTGTACTCATGATAATCGCATTTTCGGTTGTAAAAAAGACGGCTCAGCCATATATATTTGCGCCTTGGGGCAGATGAAAAACTGGAACGCCTTTGAGGGGATAGCTTCGGACAGCTATTCGGCAGATGTTTTAGACGGCGAGGAATTTACCGCCACAAAAGCCTTCGGCTCGAATGTTTATTTCTTTAAAGAAGATAAGATTTATCAGCTAAGGGGAACAAAGCCGCAAAACTATCAGCTTTTGGCAAAATCTGCACCCGGGGTTAAAAAAGGCTGCGAGAGAAGTGTTTTCGAATATATGGGGGTCTTATACTACTATTCGCCTGAGGGCTTTATGGCTTTTGACGGAAGCTACCCAGACAAGGTTTTTACGGGCTTTAAAGAGAAACTCGAAAAGGTTTCGGCTTGTTTTTTAGGAAATACTATATATTTCTCCGATGGCAATAAGCTATATTCAGCAAACCCCGAAAAGGGAATAGTTACAACACTTTCAGATATGGGCGGAAGCTCTTTGGCTGTTGAAAACGGAGTTCTTAACTTAATTAACGGGACAGCTCTTTATCGGTTAGTTGGAGAAAACGGAAGCTTTTCGGCGGTATTTAACCCTATAGGTGAGAGAAAAACAGGTAAGGAATATTTAAGCCGAATTGATTTGAGCTTCCTTTTAAAGGGCAGTATTTCGGTTAAATTATCATACGACGGGGAAGCCTTTATAACCGTTTTCAGTTTTTGCGGGAAATCTCCGACAACTAAAGAGCATACTGCCCCGATACTTCTTCGCCGTCATACATCTTTAAAAATTATGTTAGAGGGCGAGGGCGAATTTTCCCTAAAGGCTCTTAGCTTAAACTACAGCGAGGTATAAAAAATGGCGCAGATAAATCTTCCGAACACCTCTCTTTTAGGAGAGGGGACAATGGACCTAAAGAAGCTTCGCAGCTATCTTGTTTCTTTAAGCTCGGAGCTTGAATATGCCCTTTCAAATCTTGATGAAGAGAATATGACGGGGAATGCGGGGGAGGCTCTTTCAGCCGCAAAGAGAGCCGAAGAGCGCTCAGCCGTACTTACGAATTCTTTAAATCTTCGAAGCGGAAAAACTGCTGACGGCGGCGGACAGCTTTCTATAGGAAGAATAACTTTAGCTTTCGGAAGCTTTAAAGCTGCCTTTTCATCTTCTCAAACTACTATAGGAACGGCTACAAGCCCTTTAAACATAAGACAGTCGCCAACCACCTCTGCTACCTCCTTAGGGCTTATAAAGCAATATGATTCCTTTGAGATACATTCTGTTTCAAACGGGTGGGCTTATATTACATACGGCTCTTTAAAGGGATATTCTTCTACTACCTATATGACGATAAAAACTATTGTGTCAACAGAGAAAACCGCCGAAGCCAAGGTTCCTTTGACGGTTAATTTCTCGGGCGAATATACTCTTTTATTAACCCCTGAGGGGAAAGGAGAATTTTGGACACTTGTTAAAGAAAAGGCTGCTTCTAATTTTACGGCTTCGATTTACAGAGACGAAAGCGCGCCCCTTTCGGCTTCGGTTGGGTGGTTGGCGATTGGAATCAGAAAATAGAAAGGACTGAAAAAGAATTTGGCTTATTCTTACAGCGAAGTTCAGAAGAAAAAGCAGGAATATGAGGCGGCTTTAGCTGCAAAGCCCGAAAGCTTTACAAGCAGCTTTGCTAAAGCCCGCGATGAAATGCTCCAAAAAATTTCAAACCGCGAGGATTTTTCCTATAGCCCCTATTCCGATCCCCTTTACAATCATTACAAAAGCGTTTATCAGCGCGAGGGAGAAAGGGCAATGCGCGACACCTTAGCATCAGCGAGCGCGCTTTCGGGCGGTGCGCTTAATTCTTATGCTATAACAGCGGCAAACCAGAGCTACAATAATTCTTTAAGCAAGGTATCGGACATAATACCTGAGCTTTATGAGGCGGCTTATAAAAGATATGCGGCGGAAAATTCGCGCGATGATGAGCTTTATAGCTATTATAATTCTTTAGCCCAGATGGAAGAGGAAAGATACAATGATGAATGGGATAGGTATTATAAAAACCTCTCGGCGCTCGAAGATTCATATAAATTAGCGGAGGATGCTTATAATGATTCGATTAAGGCTTCATCATCATCTTCTTCGGCTGACTCTTCTAAGATAAGCGAAAAGGTAACCTCTGAAAATACTAATGTTCAGAAGTTTAAAAATGAGGTAATGAGCAAGGGAGAGTTTTCAACCAGCGTTTATAGGAGATATTATAAAACCTACGATGATTATTTAAGGGTAACTTTAAATGTATGGGTTAATAATAAGAAGCTTACAGAAGCCGAGCGCACCTACCTAAGAAAGGCTTACGGGGTATAAAAATGGATAAAGCAACATATAAACTTTCTTTTGATTTATTAGTACCGTCGGTGCAGCATAATCTTCGATGTTATAGCGGAGAGGGGAATTTGAGGGCTATTGAATGCTCTTTCAGAGTAGGCGATGAGATTTATTCATTAAGCGGCGTTTCTGAGGCGAAAATAAGGGCAAAAAGAGAAGACGGCACCTATGTTTACAACGATTGCGAGATAAAGGGCGATAAGGTGCTTTATACCTTTACAAGCGGCTTTATGAAAACCGAGGGGTTAGTTGAATGTCAGATAACATTATATAATTCCGATGGTGCGCTTCTTGCCTCTCCAAGCTTTAATTTAGAGGTTTTGCCGCTTGTTTATTCTGATGAAATTTTGGAGTCTACAAACGATTTCTCCGCCCTTACTACAGCAGTTGGGAAGGCAGAAACAGCGGCAGAGCTTGCCGAGATGATGGCTACAGATCTTTTAAAAACAATAACTAAAGCCGAGATGCTTCTTGTTAAAACAGAGAACGCGGCTGAAAGCGCCGAGAAGATATCAGAGGAATTAAAGACGAGCGTTGATAAATATTTAACCGATGCAAGGCGCTCCTTAACAAACCCGCCTGAGCTTATAGCATCGGGGAGCATAACCTCTTCTAAAAGCGATATAAGGATAAATTTCGGAGAAAAGATATACGGCGAGGTTTCGGTTTACATAACTATTCCGCCCTCTGCCGCCGCTCAGAACTGGGGCTTTTACACCTATTTTGATAACTTCTGGGTACTTCATACCGACCATAACAGCGGAAACTCCAAAATGAGCGGAATACTTACCGACCGATATTCATTTGTTAGGCTTAATGCAAGGTATGACGGCGGACATTGGGTTGCCGAAAGCGGAAACTATTGGAGCAATTCAGATTCTGCGGGCTGGACTGCTAACGCTTCTCTTATAACCAGAGGAAAAACAGCAGGTCAGGTACGCTCCTATATAGAATCTATAAGGTTTGTTTCGGATTATAATCCCTCTTATTCTGAGGGGGATAGTCAGATAGCTTTCCCTGCGGGAACAAAATGGGAGATTTACGGAAGAAGAGAGCCCGAAATAGCCTTTAGAGAAAAAAGCATAGAGGAAAGGATTGTTACACATATCGGAACATATGAGCTATCGGGCGCAGCAGACTCCTTGAAGATAGATACCGATAAGCTTACAAACACGCCCTTAAGCTTAAAAAACAGAATTATTGCCTACATTCATATTCCTCCGGCAGGCAAAGATTTCGGGGTTTATCTTTATGCAAACGACGGAGTTTTAGCGCAGATAACCGGAGCGGCTTGTGAAGTGAAAAACGGGACGATAGCTTTGGAGGCAGAATATACGGGGGCAGATTTCTCGGTTACCTGGCAAAGGGCTTCAGATGCTACGATTGTTCCCTATATTACTAATGCTTGGGGCGAGGGAATGCTTCGCACCGACCTTTTCGGCGCTGAAAACGGAATAATAAGCTCTTTAGAGTTAGTTCCTTTCAATAAAGGAACTAATAAGCTTCCGTCGGGAACAAAGATAACCCTCTATGGCATAAGGGTTTAAGGGGGAGCAAAATGGATTATACCGATATAATTGTTGCCCTTGTTTCTTTAATCGGAACGGCAATCGGCGCTTACAGCGGCTGCCGTCTTACAGCCTATAGAATAGCTCAGCTTGAAAAAAAGGTTGAGGTACATAATAATTTCGCAGGAAGAATCCCTGTTATCGAGGAGCAGATAAAGGTTATTAACCATCGGCTTAACGATTTAGAACAAGGAGCATAGAATGAAAAGAGAAAGGAAAATTTTTTATGGCATATTTTGCACTGGCGGCGGGGCACGGAGCGAGCGACCCCGGCGCAGTAAACGGAACGAGACTTGAAAAAGACGATAACTTAAAGCTTTGCTTAAAAGTAGGAAAGCTTTTGGAAGACAGAGGTCATAGGGTAGATTATTATAGAACAGGGGATACAGAATGCACTGCCGCTAACTGCAGAGAATGGATGAAAGCGAAAAAAGCGGATTTTGCTCTCTGCTTTCACCGAAATTCTTTTTCCAATATTACCGCTACGGGAGCTGAGGTTTGGAGCTTTTCCGATGAGCTTTCGGTGTCTTTAGCGACTAAGCTTTCTGCGGCGATATCTTCTTCGAGCGGGCTTTACAACAGAGGCAGAAAAGGAAACGGGGCGGCTTGGCTGAGCGCAGATGTGCCTTGTGCTCAGCCTGAGGTTGGATTTATTTCAAACCCTGCGGACAACGTTAAGTTCGATAATACTTTAGATAAAATTGCCGAGGCAATAGCAAACGAATTAGAAAATGTTTTTGGCCCGATAAAGAACTTGGAAAGAATTGCGGTTGGAACAACAACCGATCCTTTAAATTTAAGGGTTGGTCCCTCTACCGCTTCTGCTTCTTTAGGAATAATCCCTCAAGGCGGAAAGATTGATATTTATTCTGTAGAAAAAAATTGGGTGCGCGTTTCATATAACGGGAAGTTAGGCTACAGCTCTGCAGATTATATAAAGATAGACTATTTTTCAAAGCCGAGCGAAGAAATAACGATAAAAATACCTGATATTAAAATTCCGAAGACTGCAACAGAGGAAACTGTATTTCAAATAATAGGCAGGTCGGTTCGGGATTTGATTGATACGGTATTTTCCGGCTGGAAAGGAAACTGATAATGACGGAACTTTTTACATGGACTTCTATTGCAACCTTAGGCGGGGCTACAACGGCTGTAGAGCTTTTGACCGAGCTTTTTAAAGATATAAGCTTTTTAAAGAAGCTTCCGACAAGGCTTTTGTCTTTTATAATAGCGGCAGCTGTTATGACGGCGGCATTTGTTTTCACAGAGCCTTTCAGCCTGTCAGGTCTTTTCTTGACCATTTTCAACAGCGCTTTCATTTCGCTTTCCGCCAACGGCGTTTATGATACATTAACAAGAAACAAGAAATAAAAGGAAAATGCTACCTCTTGAAGGTAGCATTTTTTATCTCAACAATATATGAAGAGTTCCGTTTTTAACCGAGATTTCGGCGCCGCTTGAGGTAGAATTGCTGACACCTAAGGGAATGCTGGGCGTTAAGGTTATATTTTCTGCTTCGTAAAGCGCTCCTTTTATTGAAACTCCTTCGGCAATCCCCGAAAGGGCGAAAACCGAGAAGTCGCATTCCTTTTCTATTTTAAATGAGCTGTTTTTTATAGCGGTTATCATTTCGTTGCCGTTTATTAAAAAACCTCTCGCGCCATTTTCGGCGAGGTAAGAAAGCGATTGCATATTAGCTATGGTATGGTCAAGTCTGCCGCCGCAAGCGCCAAAGATATAAAAGATTTTATATCCGCGTAACAGCCCCTCTTTTATAGCTAAATGGGTATCTGTATCATCTTTTTTAACGGGGTATCTTATTATCTCTTTGCCCTGAGGATTTGTCTTTAAGGAATCGAAATCTCCGAGAGTTAAATCGGATTTAATTCCCATAGATAAGAGTATTTTTTCGCCGCCGTCGGCCGCTATTATAAAAGCACCCTCGGGTATGATAGGTTTTTCTTTATATTCTCCCGCCGCGAATACACAGCATATTTTTTCCATATAAATCACTTCCCGTATAATCCTCTCATAAAATGGAATGAAAGTCAAGTTTTTGGGGTTGTAAATAAGAGATAATATGTGATATACTAAATTTTAAGGTGGTGGGAAAATGAGAGGCGCTGTTGGACACGCTAAAACGATTTTAAAGCATAAATGGGAAGTATTCTTGCTGTCAGTAAAGGTAGGTATTCCGTTTCGCGGACTGCTTCACGACCTTTCTAAATTCTCACCGACGGAATTTATTGTAGGCGCTAGGTTTTACAGCGGCAAAAGAAGCCCTAATGAGGGCGAGCGCGCTGAAATTGGTTATTCTACCGCTTGGATACATCATAAGGGCAAAGAGCGCCACCATTTTGAGCATTGGCGCGATTATGACCCGAAAACGGGTATTGAGCGGCCTGTTGAGATGCCTTTGGTTTTTTTAAAGGAAATGTTTTGCGACAGAGTTGCCGCATCAAAGGTTTATATGGGGGAAGGTTATACCGATGAAGAGCCGCTTAAATATTTTTTAAAGGCTAAGGGGAAGCGCTCTATCGGGGAAAAGACCTCTCAGCGGCTGGAGCTTTTTCTGACTATTCTTTCCGAAAAGGGAGAAAAAGAAGCCTGCCGATTTGTTAAGGAATATAAAATAACCGACTCAGAATGAGTCGGCTATTTTTTTAATATGCTCTTTATATTCGTTTAAGGTGCTTTCGGGCTCTAAAATTTTAGCGTCGCCGCCAAATGAAGAAAGCCAACCGAAAAATGCGGTGCTTATTTTAATTTCGGTTATTATCTTAAAGCTCTTTTCGTCGGAAGCTTTAATAAGGGGAACAGATGCGCCGAAGCGGTCTAAAACCGCGTCGATAAGATTTGCTTTGAATTCTAAGGTTACCTTTTCGGTCTTGCCGCCGAACATAGAGAAAACCTGCTTTGTAAAGTCCTCTATATCGACCGTTGAAAATTCCTCTTTGCCTTTCCGCTTCGAAGAGAGAAGATTTACCGACTGCATTTTATCAACCCTGTAATGCTTGATTTTCTCTTCCGTATGGTCAAAGGCTATAAGATAATAGTTTTCGTCGTCGAAAATCAAAAGATAAGGGCTAACGTTATAAACCTTGCCCTCGCGGCGCAAAACTCTGTTCTTTGAAAGGTCGTATTTTATATAATTAAATGAAATAGCTAAATCTTCGGAAATGGCGGAATGGATAACGTCTATGATTCTATAAATGCTCTCGTTCATTGATTTAACTCGCCCCGAAACTAAAACCTCGCGCTGCAGCTCTTTGGCGGTATGAAAAGAGGTAAGCGTTCCGATTTTTCCTATAAGCTCGCGGGATTTTTTTAGGGATAAAAATTTGGAAGCCTGAACGGCATCAACTAATAGCTTTAATTCCGCCGTTTGAAACTCGCGGCTAACTAATTTATAGCCGAAGCTTTTGCCCTCCTTGCCCTTTATAATATCATATCCAAAGGAGATAAGCGCCTCGATATCATCATAAATGCTCTTTCGCTCGGCAGAAATTCCGTTTGAAGCGAGATGAGAAATTATATCAGAGGTTGAAACAAAATGCTCCTCGTCGGAATAGTTTTCAAGGTATCGGACAATATAAAGAAGCTTTAATTTTCCCATAAAACTTTTAGGCATAAAATCAAATCCAGTCTTTTAAATTTCAGATAATTGTGGTAAAATAATCATAAATGATTTTCTTATTTTAGTCAAGGAGAGATTACAAGTGGTTTGGGCGGCGGTTGCGTTAATTCTTATAATTTTAATAAGCCTTGTTTGCTTTCGGCTTTGCTTCTGGCAGTCAGATGAGGAAAAAGCAAGAATCCCAGATTTCCCCGAAACCGATCAATATACTCCATATAAAGAGAAAATGTTAGCCCTCTATAAAGAGGTTGAAAACGCGGAATATGAGGAAATAACGATAAAAAGCTATGATAAATTAACCCTTTACGGCCGCTTTTATAAAGGAAAAGAGGGAGCGCCTGTCGATATTCTTTTCCACGGATACCGAAGCTCGGCTTACAGAGATTTTTGCGCAGGCTGTAAGCTATCTAAAGAAAGAGGACACAATATAATTTTAGTTGACCAGCGGGCGCATGGGAAAAGCGGCGGCCATATACTAACCTTTGGCATTAAAGAACGGCTTGATGCTTTAAAATGGGCGAATTATGCTGAAAAGCGCTTCGGAAAAGAAACACCAATATACCTTATCGGTGTTTCGATGGGCGCGGCAACCGTTTTATCGGCTTCGGATTTGGATTTGCCAAGTTCTGTCCGCGGTATTATTGCCGATTGCCCCTTTTCAACCCCAGGGGCTATTATCCGCAAGGTCTGCCGCGATATGAAGATACCCTCTTTTATAGCATATCCCTTTATATTTATAGGAGCGGTCATCTTCGGGCGGTTTTTGCCTATAGGCGGAGCTAAATATTCTGTTAAGAAAACAAGTCTTCCGATTCTTATTATCCACGGCGAAGCCGACCGCTTTGTGCCGCATTCAATGAGCCGCGAGATCTATGAAGCGGCAGCGGGGAAGAAAAAGCTTGTAAGCGTTCCCGAAGCGGGCCACGGAGTTTCCTATTTTGTCGATTCCGAGGGCTACAAAAAAGCCCTAACCGAGTTTTACGAAATGAAAAACGACCTCTGATTTAATTCAGAGGCCGTTTTAATTTAATCATTTTGCCGAAAATGATTAAATTAAACCTTGACAGGGTAAAGATAGGGGAATATAATATAACTATATAAAAATGATAAGGTTTAATTAAGGAGATAATTTCGTGAGGAAGTATGATTATAATAACAAATGGAAAGAACTTCTTACGCCTGAGATAGTTGCTATGCTGTCAGCGATACACGAATTTAAAGGCGAACAGAATCTTTTTGTTGAAGCTCAAAGCGATACACTTACTCAGCTTGTGGAAATCGCAAAAATACAGAGTACAGAAGCATCAAATAAAATTGAAGGTATTTTTACCTCTGATGAGCGCCTTAAAAAGCTCGTAATAAATAAAACAACTCCAAAATCGCGCAACGAGCAGGAAATTGCCGGTTACCGCGATGTATTAGCTACGATTCACGAAAGCTATGAGTTTATACCGCTTCGTCCTTCGATTATATTACAGCTGCATCGCGATCTATATAAATTCAGCGGCAAATCTATCGGCGGTGTTTATAAGAATTCAGATAATGTTATTGCTCAAGAAGATATAGATGGAAATAGATTTGTTCGTTTTCAGCCCGTACCAACATGGGAAACCCCTCAGTCTGTAGAAAATCTTTGTGCAGCGTTTGACGATGTAATAGGCAGGGAAGGGGCGGATCCGCTTCTTATAATCCCGATGTTCATTCTTGACTTTCTCTGTATCCACCCCTTTAATGACGGAAACGGAAGAATGAGCCGTCTGATTACGCTTCTTCTTCTCTATCGTGCGGGGTATATAGTTGGTAAATATATCAGCATCGAAAAGGTTATTGAAACATCAAAAGACACCTATTATGAAGCTCTGCAGAGCAGCTCTATGGGGTGGCACGAAGAGGAAAACGACTATGCTCATTTTGTTAGATATATGTTAGGTGTTATACTTTCGGCATATAGAGAGTTTTCTTCTCGGGTTAAAGTTTTATCAACAAGCGGTATCTCCAAGCCCGATAGAATTCGAGAAATCATTAAAGATACCCTCGGGAAAATAACAAAAACCGAAATTATGGAAAAATGCCCCGATATTAGTCAGGTTACCGTTCAGAGAACGCTTAACGACCTTTTAAAAAAAGGTGATATTATAAAAATAGGCGGCGGCAGATACACATCTTATATTTGGAATAGGGAGAAAAACAGATGATTACAGGAGAACTTAAAAATAAAATCGACAGTCTGTGGGATATTTTTGCCGCAGGCGGTCTTGTAAACCCGCTTGATGTTATCGAGCAGATAACATACCTTATGTTTATCCGCGACCTTGATGATTCGGACAACCTTCGAGCCAAAGAGAGCGCAATGCTTGGGCTTCCCTATAAGAGCATTTTCGCGGGCGAGGTTGCTGTCGGCGAACGAAAGGTCGACGGAAGTCAGCTTAAATGGTCGGTTTTCCGCGATTTTCCTGCGGGCAAGATGTATGCTACTATGCAGGAATGGGTATTCCCGTTTATTAAAAGCCTTGATGGCAAAAAGGACAGCGCCTATTCCAAATATATGGACGACGCTATATTTAAATTGCCAACCCCTTTGCTGCTTTCGAAAGTTGTAGATGCTCTCGATGAGATATATGCTCTTATGGCAAAGGAAGAGGATAAGGATGTTCGCGGCGATACATATGAGTATCTTTTAAATAAGATTGCTCAGTCGGGGCTTAACGGGCAGTTTCGTACCCCTCGCCATATTATTAAAATGATGGTTGAAATGATGAGCCCAAAACCCGATGATATTATCTGCGACCCCGCTTGCGGTACATCGGGATTCTTGGTAACTGCGGGAGAATATCTTAAAGAAAATCACAGAGAAGAAATCTTCTTTAATAAGCAGAAAAAAGACCATTATATGAATCATATGTTCTTCGGTTACGATATGGATAGAACAATGCTTCGCATTGGTGCTATGAATATGATGACTCATGGCGTGGAGAGTCCTTTTATCGAGTACCGCGACAGCCTTTCGGATCAGAATTCCGATAAGGACAAGTATTCGCTGATTTTAGCAAATCCTCCATTCAAAGGCAGTCTCGATTATGATACAGTTTCCGCAGATCTGTTAAAGGTTTGCAAAACAAAGAAAACAGAGCTTCTTTTCTTAGCATTGTTCCTTCGTATGCTCCGCATTGGCGGCCGATGCGCCTGCATCGTTCCCGATGGTGTTTTATTCGGCTCATCAACTGCGCATAAGGCAATTCGTAAAGAAATTATTGAAGGCAACCGATTAGAAGCTGTTATCTCTATGCCCAGCGGCGTTTTTAAACCCTATGCAGGTGTTTCTACCGCGATACTTATTTTTACCAAGACGGGACACGGCGGAACAGATAAGGTTTGGTTTTATGATATGGGGGCAGACGGCTTCAGCCTTGATGATAAGCGCTCACCCGTAAATGAAAACGATATCCCCGATATTATCGCTCGCTTCCATAACCTCGCGGGTGAAACCGAGCGCGAGCGCACCGAAAAATCCTTCTTTGTTCCGAAAGATGAAATCATCGGCAACGATTATGACCTTTCTATCAATAAATATAAAAAGACCGAGTATGTTCCCATAGAGTATCCCTCTACCGCTGAGATCATGGCAGATCTGCACGAGCTCGAAATGGAAATCACAAAAGGCCTTGCCGAACTGGAGGAAATGCTGTGAGAAAACGCAGAAGAAATATAACTATTGTAAACAATGAAATTGATTATGACAAGTTAGCTGAAGCGATTGTTAATGCACAAAACAATACAAGGGCAAAAAAGAAAAACACCAGTAAACTGAGAAGTGCGGCAATGAGCTTTTTTAATGGTGCGATTTATTCAACCGTATATTTTTTGGCCGGATTATCTATATATGTTATTTGGGCTGAATCTTATGCAAAGCAAAGCGCTTCGCTTGTTGGGTGCATAATTCTAACTGCCATTTTGGCTTTTATAGGTATTTACGCATTTTTATGTCAGCAAGAATCTTTTCAAGATAAAGATAGTGATACTCGAGAGCATTTTAACATCAACATTTCTTTGGTTGCTTTGGTAGTGGCA
>JAGBHD010000018.1 GCA_018110785.1 Oscillospiraceae bacterium | reverse complement strand
TTTTGAAACTGCTTTATCGGAATATTTAAGCCTTTCGGCAAGGTCAATCTGAGTCATACCTTTGCCGATTCTAAGCTCTGTTATATTTTTTGCTATAATAGCCTTTATATCGTTCATATTAACCTCTCCGAAATAAGATAAAAACAAATACAGTATAACTGTTTTTCTGAAAAAAGTCAAACCTTGACATTTGCTTTTGGATGGTGTATAATCTAATTCGTTCACTTTGTGAACATTTTTTTTCGAAGGAGAACCTTTTTATGATATTAAGCTTAGAGGACAGACTTTTAAATTCATGGGTTAAGCTATCGGGGCTTATAAAGAATAACCGTATAACAAAAGGGCTTATGTATAATGAAGCTACAGTTATGCTGCTTTTATATAACCGCTATGTTGAAGATGGTATAGGGCTTACTTCGGTTAAGGAAATAATTAAAGAAACGGGAATGCTTAAATCTTTGCTTAACAGAACCTTAAATTCTCTTGAGAAAAAGGGGTTGTTGCAGAAAATTCACGGAACGAATGATAAAAGAAAGCTTTTTGTTAAATGCGTTAAAGATAAATTAGATGTTTTTTTAGAGGTGCATAATTCTTCATTGAAATTAGCAGAGGGAATAATTCAGGTTATCGGAAAGGAAGATGCCGAGAAATTTATCAGCATAGTTAAAAAACTTGATTTAGCAGGATACAGACTATAGATTTAGTAAAAGGGGATCATTATGGTTAGAATACTTGTAGACTCATCATCTGATTGCAGAAAAGATGAATTCGATTATTTTATGCCGATCGCGGTTAATCTCGGCGGTAATGAATATTTAGACGGAATTGATATAACAGCCGACAAATTTTATGATTTCTTAACCTCGGGAGAGGAGTTTCCGAAAACCTCTCAACCCTCTCCCGAAGCTTTTCTCGAAATATTTAAAAAGGTTAAAGAAGCAGGCGATGAGCTTATTTATTTTGCTCTTTCCTCTTCTCTCAGCGGAACATATCAGGGCGCGAATATCGCAAAGGAAATGGCAGACTATGAGGGAATTTATATTATAGATACTAAAGCGGCAACGCATATGATAAGAATATTAGCCGAATATGCAGCTTCGCTTATAAAAAAAGGCGTTTCGGGTGCTAAGATAGCCGAAAAATGCGAGGAGCTCAAAGGAAGAATTCACGTTATAGCGGGTCTTGATACCCTCGAATATCTTTACCGCGGCGGCAGACTCAGCAGAACTTCAGCGGCAGTCGGTGCTATAGCGGGAATAAAGCCCGTTATAACCGTTTCTAAAGACGGTACGGTTGAATCAATAGGTAAATGTATAGGCAGGGGAAAGGCAATTCAGTTTATTTTAGATAGGCTGTCAGCCTTCGATATAGACGAAGAATTCCCTTTATATACCCTTTATACCTGCGGCGAGGATAATACAAATGCTTTAGAATTAAAGCTTTCAGAAGCAGGATTTGCCGCCAAAGAGAGAGTTCAGGTCGGAAGCACAATCGGCGCTCATATAGGCCCCGGTGCTTACGGAATAATATTTGTTTCTAAATAAATTGAAGCCACTACATCAGTAGGGGCTTTTTCATTTCGAATTCGAAACTTGCTTTATTGCTTGTAAACTCGCAGAGTGTTTTTCCGCTATATGAAAATCGGTAATAGGCTTTAGAAGAAGCGCTTTCGCGGATTGTTCTATCCATCTTGCCTTTTAGAGGAGCATAGAGCGGCAGAGGATTGGTTTTTATAAGCTTTGCCGTTAAAAGATAATCGCCCTGCTTTATAATAACCGTATTATCCCCAATATAAACCGCT
>JAGBHD010000017.1 GCA_018110785.1 Oscillospiraceae bacterium | reverse complement strand
GACGATAAGCTGGTCATAACATTCAATTATAAGGAAGCAAGTAAAACCGTAACCTTAGAACAGGTAAACGGTTCGATTATAGAATGCTCAGGTGCACCAGAAAAAACTCCTTGAGATTTCTCAAGGAGTTTTTTCAACTAAATCCACCCTAACGGGTGGGTGAAATATTGCTTCGCAATGTTAAATCCTCACTTCGTTCGGATGAAATCGCTGCGGCGGTGGGTGGATTTAATTTCATCTGCATAGCAGATTTCATCCAAGCAACGCTTGGATTTCACCGTGAGCAAAGCGAACGATTTCATTATCCCCTTGCCACTCCACCGCTTTTATGCTATAATACATCCAAGGCGGTGATGATATGTTCAAATATAGGTTTGATTGTAAAAATAAAGATGATATATTATTTGCTATAAATCAAATAATTGCAAACGATTTGCCTAGTGGGAAATCTATATTTGGCGGAGATTTATATAAATCAGGCATTCATTTTGAAATATGTGAAGAGAAGATAAAAGGATTTTTTCTCGCAGAATCTGAAAATGAATCATATAGAGGTGCACCGATTCGCGTTTGCTTTTCGGGTGAGTTTGTCGAAGAAGAAAATGATTTATTTTTTGATGTTTATATCTATCCTCGAATTGTTGAAATTTTATTGTTGATATTTGCTTTTATATTTCTTTCTTTTTTTGGCAAAGCAACCGGAGTTATAATATCAGTTGTTGTTCTGTGTATATTTGGCAAAGGATATTATGATATGATGAAAGATACGTATAATAGACTTAATAGAATATTTAGTTAAATAAAATCAAGTTTTCAGGCACATTTAATTCGTGTCATTAAGTTCGAAACACCCAAAAATCCCGAATGCGTAAGCGCTCGGGATTTTTCTTTTTCACTCTTCACTAAAACACATTCGGGATTTTTGGGAAGTAATAAGTAATAAGTAATAGTGAAGCAGTATTCCAACTTCGCCGCTTTTATGTTATAATAACCTTAAGGCAGGTGCTAAAAAAATGCTATCAGATAAAAAAATACACATATTTGACCTTGACGGCACACTTGTTGATTCTATGCCTTATTGGAGTGAAAGCATTCTTTCGTTTTTAGATGAAATAGGCTTTAATTATCCAACTGACATAATTAAAATTTTAACTCCTCTTGGTATTATCGAGGGTGCAAAATATTTAAACTCTATAGGCCTTAATATTGACCCTGAAACTGTAAGAGCGGAAACCGAAAGGATTATGCTTGGCTTTTATGAAAACACTATTGCTACAAAGCCTTACATTAAAGATTATTTAGAGAAGCTTAAAAATAACGGCTGTCGTCTTTTTATTTTAACGGCAAGCGAGCGCCGATTCGCTCTCCCCTGTCTTAAAAGAAACGGGATACTCGATTTATTTGAAAAAATTTTTAGCTGCAGCGATTTTTCTTTATCTAAATCTAAACCTGATATTTATTTTGCCGCCGCAAAAGAAATCGGAGCTGATATAAAAGATATTGTTTTTTATGATGATAACCTCGGCTCTATTTCGGGAGCTAAATCGGCAGGGCTTACTACTATCGGGGTTTACGATAAATCGAGCGAAGAAGACATCGACAAAATAAAAGCTATCGCAGACGGCTACATTCGCTCCTTTTCTCAGCTAATATAGCGCCAAAAGTAAAAACCCATATTGACAAAATCGCGATTTTAGAATATTATTATAAAAAACACACTACTAAAGTTTGCTTTACGCAGACTAATCTTTCAGGAGGAAATTATGGTATTTGATAAGGTAAGAGATATTCTTCAAGAACAGTTCGACGTTGAGGCTGATAAAATTACATCTGAAACCGCTCTTATAGATGACCTCGGAGCTGACTCTTTGGATCTCGTTGATTTGGTTATGTCCTTTGAGGATAATTTCAACATTGAAATTCCCGAAGATGAGCTGGAAAACATTAAGACTGTAGGCGATATCGTTAAGCTCATTGAGGAGAACGCATAAATTAAATATAAAAGATCAGAGGCGATGATTAAATCATCGCCTCTTTAATTTTGCATTTATTTTTCCGTTTTCTATCTCTATGATTCCATAGCTTCCCGAATTTAATGAGCCGGGATTAAAAAGCAGCATTCCCTCTCTTTCTTCTATAAAAGGCAGATGGGTATGCCCAAATAAGACTATATCCGCTCCGTTCGTTTTGCCTTTGGCGGCTATATATCCATAGCCCGATTTCACTCCGTAAAGATGACCATGGGTGTAAAAAATCTTTTTTCCGCCAACTGCAGCTATCGACTCAGCGTTCAAATCGGAAAAGATATCGCAGTTTCCCCTTACTGCATAGAGGTTTAGATTTTTCGCATAGTACCTCGCATTATCGAAATCCTTTTCTCCGTCGCCCAAAAAGAAGAGGTGGGTTGCATCTTTATTTTCTTCCAACACATCGATAAAGGCATTTTCCGAGCCATGACTATCGGAAATTACTAATATTTTCATTTTGTCCTCCGCAAAAAAGTGTGGTCGAAACCATCTTTAATACATATTATATTAAAAAGGGGGTAGAAGCATTTGCACGGTTTACCTGATATCAATCCAAAACAAATGGAAGCGCTTTTAGCTATTGCTTCCAAAAAATTAGGAAAGCCTGTTGATGAGCTAAAAAAAGGCCTAGAAAGCGAAAATATTCAGAAAATGGCCTCAGGGCTTTCCGAGGAACAACAGAAAAAAATTCAGAATATAATTAAGGACCCTAAAAAGGTTTCTGAATTTCTTTCCAATCCCGCTGTTAAGCTGATGATTTCAAAATACATTAAGTAAGGAGGGCTTTTTACGGACGAACTGCTACAAGGTCTTTCCGAATTTCTCAATACCGACGAGGGGAAAAAGGCATTCGAGGAAATCAGTTCTGCCTTAGGCAGTTCGAACGAAGAAACAAAAGGAGACCTTTCTTCCCTTTTGTCCTCATTTCATAATAAAGAAGAAACAAAAGAGGAAAATGAGGGCTTCTCTTTTGACCCTAATATGATAATGTCTTTAATGGGGATTTTAAATTCGCCGGAAAACAACAAAAATGCCGACCTTATCCGCTCGATAAAGCCATATTTATCTGACAAGCGAAAATCCCGCGCTGACAGCGCTTTAAAGCTTTTAAAGCTTTTGTCCATTCTCCCGAAGCTTAAAGATTCGGGGCTTTTATCTTCTCTTTTTTAGGCGGTGAAAAATGAATTATTCTAAAGATGAGCTACGGCAAAAAAAAGAAGATGCCATAAAAGAGGCCGAAGATATGAGCCGTAAGAATGCCCCTCCTAAGGAGGGGACTATGCAAAATGAGGCAAGGGGCCTTTTTTCGTTCTTTGACAGCGATAGCATTTTAATTTTTCTTTTAATTATGCTTTTGACAAAGGAGAAATCCAATACTGAAATTATTTTAGCGCTACTGTATATTCTAATTTAACTGCTTATAAATCTCGCTTTTTGAAAAGCCGCTTTTTTTAGCGGCTTTTTTTGCCGCCTCTGTTTTCATTTCTCCCTCTTCTACAAGGCGTCGGGCATATTCTACCGCCTCTTCTATTGAAACTTCCTTTTTCTCTTCCCTTTTGCCCTCTAAAACAATAACATATTCGCCTATCGGCTCGTTTTCTTTATAGAAAGCTACTGCTTCGGAGAGGGTTATTCTGAGAACGGTTTCGTGAATTTTGGTAAGTTCTCTTACTATAGCTACCCGTCTTTCTCCGCCGAAATATTTTGCCATATCGGAGATAGTTCGCTTTAATTTATGGGGGGCTTCATAAAATATCATTGTTCTGGTTTCATCTAAAAGAGAATTTAAATGCTCTCTGCGACTTACTTGATTTACCGATAAAAAGCCTTCAAAACAAAATCTTCCCGTTGGAAGTCCCGAAACACAAAGCGCTGAAGCAAAGGCAGTAGGTCCGGGAACTACTATCGTTTCTATCCCGTTTTCAGCGCATTGGCGGACTAAATCCTCTCCGGGATCGGAGATACAAGGCATTCCCGCATCGGTTGTTATAGCGCAGGTTTCCCCTTTTAAAATACGCTCCACTATTTCAGCGCCTCTAAGCTTTATATTATGCTCGAAATAGGTTATAAGCGGCTTCTTTATGCCGAATTTATTTAAAAGCTTTAAGGTTACTCTCGTATCCTCGGCGGCAATAAAATCCACCTCAGACAAAATCTTTTTCATTCTGTCGGAAGCGTCTGAAAGATTTCCAATCGGCGTTCCTACAACATAAAGTTTACCCTTCATTTTTCTTAACCTCGTTATGATATCGGTTATATGTATCGGTTTGCTCTAAACCCGCAGTTATAATAAGGTCGGGCAATACCTTTAGCCCTGCACCACCGTTTTTTCTGCCCTCTATAAGGATAAGCCAAGGCTCAGCCTCTCTGCTTTTTTTAACAAACTGAAGCCTTTTCGGCTCAATTTTAAATTTGCGCATAACTGACACAACATCAATAAGCCTTTCGGGCTTATGGCAAAGGCAAAGTCTTCCTTTATCGCATAAAACCTTATATGATGATTCTACAATGTCTTCTATGGTGCATTTTACTTCTTGACGGGCTATTGCATGAGCCTCGTTTTCGCTTATCTTTCCATCATCCGGCTTAAAATAAGGCGGGTTACATAAGATTAAGGTGAAGCCATCGGGATAAAAGCTACCATCGGTTTCCTTTATGTCTTTTAAAACGGGGATAAACCGATTTTCAAGGTGTGACAGCGAGGCTGATATTTTAGCCTGCTCTATCGCCTTTTCTTGAATATCTATTCCGAAAACCTGTGCATCGGTTTTTTCGGCGGCTAAAACGCCTATTATCCCGCAGCCCGTTCCGATATCTAAGACCTTGTCCTTTTTCCTTACTCCCGCAAAATCAAACAGAATTATTGCATCTGTTCCGAAGGTATGGTCATTACCACAACAAATTTTTATATCTTTTCCGATTTTTTCAATCGTATATTCAAAACTCATAATTTTCTCCGCTATTAAAAAAATGCAACAATGAGAACCATTGTTGCATTTTCTTTTTAAACTTTTGCCTTAGTCCTCCGGATTGGGAGCAGATACGGGGCAAACACCGTTGCAAGCACCGCACTCAATGCAGGTTGCAGCATCGATAACATATTTATCGTCAGCCTCTGTTATAGCAGATACGGGGCATTCGCCTTCGCAAGCACCGCACTTGATGCACTCATCGTTAATTACATATGACATTATTGGACACCTCCTCAAAGAGAAATAATGTTTTTAACATTTGTGTCTTCTATTATAGCAGATGGGTTTCTAAATTTCAAGTACTATTCTTCATCTTTCGTCTCAGTCTCTGATATATCGACACGAGCTGCATTTTTACGAAGCATTTTTACCTCATCGCGTAAAAACACCTCAGGTGCGCCATCGGGCTTTTTATCAAGACGAACTTTAATCTTTCCTGTTATAAGATTGCTCTCTACAACCGTTCCGTTTCCCTCAGGAGTTCTTACACAGGCTCCGCTTTGAGGCGTTATTTTTAAAAACTCTTCATAAACATCCTGCTCGTATTTTAAACAACACATAAGTCTGCCGCAGGCGCCGCTTATTTTTCCGGGGTTTAGAGAAAGACCTTGGTCCTTTGCCATTTTGATTGAAACAGGCTGAAAATCGGGCAAGAAGGTATTACAGCAGAAGGATTTTCCGCAAATTCCTATTCCGCCCATCATTTTTGCTTCATCGCGAACACCTATCTGACGAAGCTCTATACGGGTATGAAATACCGAAGCTAATTCCTTTACCAATTCTCTGAAATCAACTCTTCCGTCAGCCGTAAAATAGAATAATATTTTGCTCGCGTCAAAGGTATATTCTACGCTGGTTAAATTCATATCCAGATTAAATTTTCTTATTTTGTCCTGACAAATCTTAAAGGCGTCCTTTTCTCTCTGACGGTTTCCCTCGACCTGCTTTAAATCAGCCTCGGTTGCAATCCTTACAACTTTTTTCAAAGGAGAAATCACTTTAGAATCTTCAACCATAGAGTTTGCAACAGCAACCTCTCCGCACTCAAGACCTCTTGCGGTTTCAACTATAACAAATGAGCCTTTCGGGGCTTTAACACCTGACGGATCAAAATAATAGGTTTTTCCGCAGGGCTTAAATCTGACACCGATTATTTCGGTTTTATGCTCTTTATTTTCCACCGTTAACCTCTATCCTTTTATTTTTAAAAACAGCGAACTTAAGATACTTTCCGCTGAAATATTCCGAACGGTAAGCTCTCTTAGCCTTTCTGTTTCATTTATTATATCAAAAATTTTATCTGCCGTCATTTTCTCGGCAATTCTTTTTTCTAAAAGGGTTTTCCCTTTGGGAGAATATCCCGATATCAGGGCATTTTTTAATATAACCAAAATCTCGTCTAAAAGCTCTTCAATTTCGTTTCGTTTTTTATAAGAGCCTTTTATAATCTTTAAAACCTCATATGTATTGCCTGAAATCGCATTTTCCATAAAAAGCGATGAGAGAGGTTTTTCTGCCGATTTCTCTTTTAAAAGCTTTGCCTTTCCTAAATTTCCGCCCGAAAGAGCAAAAAGCTCCTCTCCTTTTTCTCCGAAATATTCAGAAAAATATTCCTCGTTCAAAGGGGAAAGGCGAAATCTTATAGAACGAGAAAGAACGGTCGGCATTAGCGCCTTTTCATTATCCGAAAGCAAAACAAAAACCGTTCCCTCGGGGGGCTCTTCCATACATTTAAGCAAGCTGTTTGCCGCATTTTTGTTCATAGCATCGGCTTTATCAATAATATAAAACTTATACTCAGCTTCATTCGGACGAACTGATGCCGAGGTGCGAAGCTCCCTTATATCGGCTATTTTATAAATACCGCTTGCATCCGGAAAGAGAGATATAATATCGGGGTGTATATCCGATATTATTTTTTTACAAGAGGAACAAACAAGACAAGGCTCTCCTTTTCTTTTCTCGCAAAGGACCGATAAAGCCAGATACTTAGCTGCTGTTTTTTTGCCTATTCCTTCCTCGCCTGTTATTAAAATGGCATGGGGAAGCTTACCCGTTTCGGTCATATGCAAAACGGCTTGTTTAAATACACTATTACCTTTTAAAAAGGGCTCTTTTTTAAAGCTTTCTGAACTGTTCAACATTTGTAACAAATACCGTTGCTCCGCCGAAGCTTACTTCAATAGGGTAACCATTATAAACACCATCAGAAAAAGCTCCGCCCGCAGGAATCATTTTTGAACGCTTGCTTGAATGGGTTCTGATTATTTCGATAGCCTCTTCAACCTTTTCATCTTCAACACCCATAATAAAGGTTGTATTTCCTGCTTTTAAAAAGCCTCCTGTTGACGCTAATTTGGTTACCTGAAAGCCCTCGTTTATAAGCGCAATCTGAACCTTTGTGCTGTCATCTCTATTTACAATAGCATAAACAAGTTTCATAAAAGTTCCCCTTTCTTATTTCTATATTAATTATATCATTCGATAGTTAAAAAATCAAACGCATTTTACTTCTATTTCCCCATTCTCTTTCGACACCGAAATTTCGGAAAGATTTTGCCCTCTAAGGGTTGTTAAAATCTCGGCTATGGGGTCTTCTATTCTTCTGCGAACCGTTCTTTTAATATTTCTGGCTCCGCCCTCTGATTTATAGCTTTCGTTTGCCAATAAATCCAAGGCCTCTTCGCTTACCGAAAGGCTTATTCCCTTTTCGAATAATACTTCCCTAAGCGCATTTATTTCAATTTTTGTTATATCTCTTATATCCTTTTCGGAAAGGGAGCGGAAAACAACAACCTCGCCTACTCTTCCTAAAAATTCAGGTCTTAAAAATTCGCGAAGTCCTTTCATTGCGCGCTCTGATGAGATTTCGTCAGCCGTTTTATTAAAGCCAACGCCTACGTCCTTCAATGCTGTTCCCGCATTAGAGGTCATAACAATAACTGTATTTTCAAAGCTTACCGCTCTGCCATGAGAATCGGTAATTTTTCCCTCGTCTAAAATCTGCAAAAGGATATTCATAACATCGGGGTGCGCCTTTTCGATTTCATCGAAAAGGACCACCGAATAAGGACGGCGGCGCACCTTTTCTGTTAATTGTCCTGCTTCATCATAGCCTACATATCCCGGAGGCGAACCTACTATTTTAGAAACAGCATGCTTCTCCATATATTCCGACATATCAAGCCTTATAAGCGGCTCGGGATCATCGAAAAGGGTTTCGGAAAGGGCTTTTACAAGCTCGGTTTTTCCGACACCTGTCGGTCCTACGAAGATAAATGAAGCAGGTCGGCGCTTTCTGCTAAGTCCGGCTCTTGAAAGCTTTATGGCTCTTACAACCGAGTCGACCGCCTCGTCTTGTCCTACTATTCTTTTTCTAAGCTCTTCCGAGAGCTTTCCTATTTTTCCGTATTCATCCTCTTTTATCTTTTCTGAGGGAATACCTGTCCAAAGCTCGATAACATCTGCTAAATCTTCAACTGTAAGGCTAACCTTTGCCGCGGTAGCTTCTGCCTTTTCTATCTCATCTTGAGTTTTTAAAAGCTCGGCTTTAACTGCCGCAATTTTTTCATAATCGGTATTCTCGGTTACGCTCTCTAAAGCTAAAAGCTCTTCGGAAAGTTTGTTTTTAGAATCATTCAGTTTTTCAACCGCTGTAATTTCGGGAGTCTTTAAAACAACTCCTGCCAAAGCCTCGTCTAAAAGGTCTATCGCTTTGTCGGGCAAGAAACGATCGGTTATATACCTCTCGCTCATTGTTACCGCCTTGATTATTACCTCTTCGGGAACCTTAACATTATGGAAGCTTTCATAATACTGCTTAATTCCCGATAAAACCTTTATACTGTCCTCAATCGTAGGCTCGTTAACCGTAACGGGCTGGAAGCGGCGCTCTAAAGCGGGATCCTTTTCTATATGCTTTCTATATTCTCCAAAGGTTGTAGCACCGATAACCTGAACCTCTCCTCGGGAAAGGGCGGGTTTTAAGATGTTTGCCGCGCTCATAGAGCCTTCGCTATCTCCCGTTCCAACGAGATTATGGACCTCATCTATAAAGAGAATTATATTTCCCTCTCTTTTTATCTCCTCGATAAGTCCTTTAACTCGGCTTTCAAACTGACCTCTGAACTGCGTTCCCGCAACAAGCGAGGTTAAATCCAAAAGATATAACTCCTTATTTTGTAAACGAAATGGGACATCGCCCGAAACAATTCTCTGAGCTATTCCCTCAGCAATAGCTGTTTTACCAACACCCGGCTCACCTATAAAGCAAGGGTTATTTTTAACTCTGCGGGAAAGAATCTGGATAGTTCTGTATATCTCTTTTTCTCTTCCTATAATGCGGTCTAATTTTCCCTCGCGGGCTTTGCCCGTAAGGCAGGTGCAATAGGCAGAAAGAAACTTCTTTTCCTTTTCCCTTTCCTTTTTCTCTTTCTTATCGGACTTTTTATCGCCGTCTTTTTTATCTTTCGACTGAGAGCCCATTAAGCTGTTTAAAAAGGGAAATGTTTGCGCGCCGCCTAATTCAAAATCACCGTTTTCTACGGCAAGTGCCATTTCCTCGCTCATTTCTTCTATTGAGGAAAGCTCCTCCTCAGATATTCCCATCTTTCCGAGAATATCATCAACCTGAGCTAAACCTAAGTCCTTAGCGCAGGTTATGCAGTATCCCTCTTGGAGAGGCTTCCCGTTTTCGAGTTTGGAGATAAAAACTACCGCCATTCTCTTTTTGCATTTACTACAAAGCATTCTAAGCTCCTATTCTTCAATCTTTTTATTGACACCAAGTAACTTTATAAATTCCGGAATATACATAACAAAGGCAAAAACTATAACCACCATTAAACCGATACAGAGCCAATCTGAAACTATTTCAGGTAATGTCGGGAATAATATAACTATAAGCATAACCGCATAGAACATTCCCGTTCCGAGCTTGCCCCACCATTTGCTTCCTGCTATTTTTATATCCTTTTTAGTTAACCAAATTCCGCCTATAAGCATACAGAGCTCTTTGATAAAATAAAGCCCTGCCAAATATAGAAAAAAGCTGTTTCGAAACCCTATAACAAGGCAAACTGTAAACTGAGTTAATTTATCTGCCAAGGGGTCTAAAATCTTTCCAAGATAGGTTATAAAGCCATATTTTCTTGCGATATATCCGTCAAGAAAATCTGTAAAGCCAGATAAAAGAAGGATAAATCCCGGCAAGAGATAAAGCCCCTCTTCGGAAAAATTAAGATATGAAACTACAAAAAATGGTATTAAAATTATTCTGACTACCGAAAGAATATTCGGTAAATTTTTGAAATTCTTCATTTTTTCACCTTCAAATTATGCCGATAAGCGGATTTTTCTCATGGAAAAACTTAAAAATTATAGAATTATTAACATCTTCACCCGATATAACAAAGCCTTCGCCTGCTAAAAGCATTATAAAGTAAAGCACCGTTGCCGCAACAAAAACAATTATAACTCCTTCTAATGTTCCCAAAATTCCGCCTAAAAAAACATTAACCTTACCAACTAACGGAATTTTATTTATAAAGCCCATCATTTTTGCAACACGCTTTATAACAAAAAGGAAAACAGCGAATAAAACTAAAAACAATATTGTTTGAATAAGCAGCGTCAGCGCGGGAGCAACTATCTGGGTTTCTACCGCTGCGGCAATAGAGCTTCCCGTTGAATTTACAGTATTTTCAACTGTGCCGTTATTTCCGCCGAACACATCTACTGCATTTTTAACTATCGAGGGTAAAGAACTTGTTAACTTTTCGGTTTGCTCTACAACGCTTCCTGTTATCTCTGCCGTTTGCTCTTCTAAAAATGCCGAAACCTTTTCGGACACAAAAGAATTATAAACATTTTCCGATAAAGGAACGCTTACCATTCGGGCTAAAAATGCCGCTATTAAAAATCCTAAAAACAGAACAACTGTTTTAACAAATCCCTTTTTTGCCGCGCGCCAAGTAAAGAAAATAATTATCGCGATAACTGCCGCATCTAAAATATAATGCATATGTAACACTCCTTTTTAATATGCTTGTTTTTCTATCTTAGTAACGCCGAGAGTATATACTCCGTCCTTTCCCGCCGTTACGGAGAAAGCATCCAAATCGGTTTCATAAAATTCGGATTTTCCTGTTCGGATATTATATATATTAAGCTTTGAAGCTGAAAGATAGGCTATATAATTTTTATAACAGTCAACTGCTGTTATATCTTCTGAAACCGCTATTTTTGCGCTTTCCTCGCCCTTATTATTCAGGGTTACAATTACGCCACCGCGGTCGTTTTCACTATCTGAAAGGGCTAAAACTATCGTTTCATTCATTTTATCGGATAAGGATACAAGCGCCTTTCCGCCATACGAATAGCTGCCCATATTTTCTAAGTCGGAAGAAAGAAAATCTATGCGCTCATCTCCTATAACTGTAACTGAGCCGTTTATCTTCTTTAAAGACATAGCTAACATACCTTGAAGCTTTATGCTACCCTTTTCTTCATTCTCGGCTACATCTATTTTATAAACACTGCTTACATATCCGCCGTTCTCGGCATCAACGACCGCAGCATATATTTCAGAAGAAAAATCATCAAATGCTATCGAGGTTACTCTACCTTCGGCGCAATACCATTTCATACGCTCTTTATAGGTATTTGTAAAAACAATTACCTCCGACGAATGGGTTTGAGAAGCGGTTATAACAGCTATATATTTATCGCTCATCTCTACGCCGTATATAGTATTTTCAAAGGTATAGCTAAAAAGCTGTTTTGTTTTGGAATAAACCTTTATTCCATTTCCGCCTCTATCATAAACAACCGTTTTATTGCCGCTTCTTGCCATAAGCGGATTGCTAAATCCGTGAACCGAGCTTTGGAGCTCTTTTCCCGTTTTATTATAAACAAAAAACTGAGTCTGGGTTAAAACGGCAGTTCCCGAATTTAAAGACTGGGCTTGAACGGTTCGGCTTCCCGGAACAGTTAAAGGAAAGCCCTCTCCGCTACCGAAAGAAGAAAAGAAATCAGAGACAGAGGCTGTTAAATTCTCTTTACTGATACTTTCTCTGAGAATTACCGCACCTATAATTATAACAAAAGCAACTGCTAAAACTATGAGCCGCCGTATTGCCTTTTTGGAATTGCGCTTTCTTCGCGCGGCTTTAATATCCTTTATCTCAGCCATTTATCTTTCTCCTTTCAATAAATTACGCGGTTTAAATAAAGTCCCTCCGAGGGAGCCGTTCTCCCCGCAGATGAACGGGCTTTTTTCTTTATGATTTCAGGAATATCCTCCGGAAGAATTTTCCCTTCATTAATTTCCAAAAGCGTTCCTACCATAATGCGGACCATATTATATAAAAATCCGTCTGCACTTACTGAAAACTCTATTATATCGCCCTGCTTTTCAATAGAACAGCTCTTTATTGTCCGCTCGGTGGATTTATATTCTCTGCCTGAAGCGGAAAAGGCCGCGAAATCGTGTTTTCCTATAAAGAATTTACAGGCGCGGTTTAAAAGGGAAATATCTATTTCTCTGTTATAATAAAGCGCACGGTGCGCCATAAACGGATTCCGGTTTTTTCCGCCGTATATAACATAGCGGTATTCCTTTTCTTTAGCATCATATCTGGAATGAAAATCTTCTTCCTTTTTTTCAGCAAAATTTACTGCGATATCTTCAGGCAAATAGCTGTTCATCGCTCTGACTAACCCATCTACGGGAATAGCCGTTTCGCTTTTAAAGTTAAAACAAAACTCTTTTGCATGAACACCCGCATCTGTTCTGCTGCAGCCGATAACCGAAATATCTTCTCCTATTATCTGAGAGAGGGTTTTCTCTAAAACCTCTTGAACGGTTATGGCATTCGGCTGAATCTGAAAACCGTGGTATCGGGCGCCATCAAAGGATATCTTCATAAAAATATTCTGCATTTTATACTCCTATAGGCTGTTTAATACAAAAACCGAAGCCAAGAACAATGCCGTTATCAAAAGAGATATTATATCTCTTAGCTTAAAATGGAGTTCTCTAAGCCTTGTTCTGCCCTCGCCCCCGTGGTAACAGCGGCTTTCCATAGCAAGAGCCAATTCCTCGGCTCGTCTGAATGCAGAAACGAAAAGAGGAATTAAAATAGGAATCAGCGCTTTCGCTCTTTTCAAAAGTCCGCCGCTTTCGAGGTCTGCACCTCTTGCCTTTTGAGCACTCATAATTTTGCTTGTTTCCTCAATTAAGGTAGGAATAAATCTTAACGCTATAGTCATCATCATCGAAAGCTCGTGTACAGGAAATTTAAGCTTTTTCAAGGGAGAAAGCAAACTTTCAAGTCCGTCTGTAAGCATTATAGGCGTTGTTGTATAGGTTAAAAGAGATGTTCCCGCTATAAGCGCAATAATGCGAACTATCATAAATATCGAAAACCTTAGTCCCTCGCCTGTTATCTTTATTATCCAAAATTCAAATATAACATCGTTTCCAACGAAGAAAAGGTTTAAAACCGCAGTAAAAACAATAAGCGGGATTATAGGCTTTAAGCTTCTGAATATCATTTTCAGAGGTACGCCCGATATGATATATGAAAGTATAAAGAAGATAATTCCCGGCAAAAGCCCTATAACCTCTGCTGCCGCAAACAGCATAACGATATATAAAACAGTTATTAATATTTTTGTTCGGGGGTCTAACTTATGCACAGGCGACGAGCCCGGATAATACTGACCGATGGTTATATTACTAAGCATCCTCGCCCTCCCCTATTAAAGATAATAATACCTTTTTTGCATATTCAACAGAGAAAATACTTTCCTTTATCTCAATGCCGTTTTTCTTCAATATCTCAAAAACCTCTGTTATTTGAGGAACGGCAAGTCCGATTTTTTCTATCCTTTCGGTATCAGCAAAAATCTTCTCGGGGATATCATAAGCCTCTACCTTGCCGTCTGCCATAACTAAAACCTTGGTTGCAAGCTTGGCAATATCCTCCATACTGTGAGAAACCAATAAAACTGTATTACCCTTTTCTCTCTGGTATTTTTTTATCTGACCTAATATTTTATCTCTGCCTTTAGGATCAAGTCCTGCGGCAGGCTCATCGAGAATAAGAATTTCGGGATCCATCGCAATAACACCCGCTATTGCAACCCTTCTTTTTTGTCCGCCTGAAAGGTCGAAAGGAGATTTATTAAGATAGTCTTCCACCCCTGTAAACGCGGCGGCTTCTTTAACTCTTTTGTCTATTTCATCGGGAGACAATCCCATATTTTTAGGCCCGAATGCGATATCGTTATAAACGGTTTCTTCAAACAACTGATACTCGGGATACTGAAAAACAAGACCTACCTTAAACCGAATTTTTCTAAGGTCGCATTCTTTAGAAAATATATCCTCGCCGTCTATCAAAACAGTACCACTGTTAGGCTTTAAAAGCCCGTTTAAATGCTGAATAAGGGTAGATTTACCCGAGCCTGTATGTCCTATTATGCCTACAAGCTCTCCTTTTTCTATTTTTAAATTAACATTTTCTATTGCCGTATGGGTAGTTCCCAAAGAATTATATGAAAATGTTAAATCCTTAACCTCTATCACAGGTAAACTCATTTTTTCTCCTCCAGAAGCTTTAAGATTGCATCGGCGCATTCTGAAGCCGTTAAAATATCTTTCGGAAGCTCTAATTTTGTTCCTCTTAATAAATAAGAAAGGTAGGTTACCTGCGGAACATCAAGCCCTATACTCTTTAAGGTTTCAACCTGAGTAAAAACCTCTTTTGGAGAGCCATCTAAAACTATCTTTCCGCTATCCATAACTACAACTCGGTCGGCGTTTGCCGCCTCCTCCATATAATGGGTTATGAAAACAACGGTTATTCCCATTTCTCTATTTAATCGACGAACTACCTCCATAACCTCTCGTCTACCCTTAGGGTCAAGCATAGCGGTAGCTTCATCTAAAACGATACAATCAGGCTGCATTGCGATAATTCCCGCAATAGCAACCCTTTGCTTTTGTCCGCCCGATAGCTGATGCGGAGCCTTGTCGGAGAAATTCTCCATCGAAACTGCCTTTAAGGCATCGCGAACTCTTATAACAAGCTCATCATGGGGAACACCTAAATTTTCGGGTGCAAAGGCAACATCGTCTTCAACTATCGTTGCAACGATTTGGTTATCGGGATTTTGAAAAACCATACCGACATCTTTTCTTATCTCTAAAAGCTTATCCTCATCTAAAGTATCCATTGAGTTTACATAAACTTTTCCCTCTGTCGGCTGTAAAATAGCATTAAAATGCTTAGCTAAGGTAGATTTGCCGCTTCCGTTATGGCCTAAAACCGCAACAAAGCTCCCCTTTTCTACTTTAAGCGAAAGGTCCTTGAAAACATATTTTTTTGTTTCTTCATCGTAAAAATAGGAAATATTTTCTGCATTTATAATAGTTTCCAATTTTTTAATCCTTTCTTTTAAAATTCTAAAATTGCGGTATTTCCGCAAGGTAAAACAAGACCGCTTGCTGATACAGGAAGGCCTATCTCATCGGCAGTTACCTTGCCGCCGTATTTCTTTCCTACCGTCGAGGATAAGAGATAGCTCATAACTGCGGGACCAAGCCCCGTTGTATAGGAATTTAAGAGGAAAAACAAAGGCTTATCGCTTAAAACCTTGTTTACAAGCTCTAAAAGAGAATAAATCTGCTCTTCTAATTTAAAAACCTCGCCTGTCGGGCCTCTACCGTAAGACGGCGGGTCCATAACAACACAATCATAGAAATTGCCCCTGCGAATTTCTCTCTCGACAAACTTTTTGCAATCATCAACTATCCACCGAATGGGTTTGTCCGCTAAAGAAGAGGCGGCGGCATTTTCTCTTGCCCATGAAACTATACCTTTGGAAGCATCAACATGGGTAACCGAAGCTCCCGCTGCCGCAAGAGCTAGGGTTGCTCCGCCTGTATATGCAAATAAATTCAGCGCCTTTATAGGTCTGTCTGCATTTTTTACCTTATCCATCATATAGCCCCAGTTAACAGCCTGTTCGGGGAAAATTCCCGTATGCTTAAAGCCTGTAGGGCGAATGACAAATTTTAAATCTCTGTATGATATTTCCCATTTTTCAGGGACCTTTTTATAAAATTCCCAACTTCCGCCGCCTTTATCGCTTCTGAAATATCTGCCGTCTGCCGACTTCCATCGGCTTTCCTTTTTCTCCGTATCCCAGATAATCTGCGGATCAGGGCGAATAAGAATTTTATCCCCAAAGCGCTCCAGCTTTTCACCGCCAGAGCAATCTATAACTTCATAATCCGAAAAATCGGTTGCATACCTCATTTTTCAATTCTCTCTTCTATAACCGATGCTATCTTATCGGCTAATCTTTCAATATCTTCTAAGTTTTTGCCCTCTATCATAATACGGATTAAAGGCTCTGTTCCCGACGCGCGAACTAAAACTCTTCCGCATTTTTTAAGTTCTTCGCTCGCTTCTGCTATAACAGCGGCTATCTCCTTATCGGTGTCAAGCTTTGCCTTATCCTCATTTTTAACGGTTACATTCCTCATAACCTGCGGATATTTTTCCATTATTCCTGCTAAAGAGGAAAGGCTGTCGCCGCTTTCCATAAGAATTTTTAAAAGAAAGGCGCCTGTCATCTGTCCGTCGCCCGTTGTTGCATATTCCGAAAGGATTATATGGCCTGATTGCTCGCCGCCGAGATTGTATCCGCCCTCAAGCATCTTTTCAAGGACATATCTGTCGCCAACCTTTGCGCTTATTGCATTTATGCCATACTTATCGGCAAACTCGAAAAAGCCCAAGTTAGACATAACGGTTACAACTGCTGTATCCTCGTTCAATCTGCCTTCTTTTTTAAGATACCAAGCGAAAAGAGCAATAATTCTGTCGCCGTCTACCTCGTTTCCCTTTTCATCAACCGCTAAACATCTGTCGGCATCGCCGTCGAAAGCAAGACCGATATCATATCCACCCTTTTTCATAAAGGCTTTTAAAGGCTCTAAATTAGTTGAGCCGCAGTTTTTATTTATATTGATTCCATCAGGCTCTGCACTTAAAAGGGTAATATTCGCGCCGAGCTTTTTAAAAAGCTTTTCAGCGGTTGCGCTGGCAGAGCCGTTTGAGCAATCGAGGACAACATTAAGTCCGCAATCGCTGATCGATACTGATTCTGCAATATAATCAATATAATCGTCTAACGCTTTATCGAGATATATAACTCTGCCTAAATCAGCGCCCGTAATAAACGGATAGAGATTTTCTCCGCTTCGAACCAATTCTTCTATTTCATCTTCTATAGAATCCTTAAGCTTAAAGCCATCTTTATTAAACAGCTTTATGCCATTGAACTCAACGGGGTTATGAGAAGCAGAAATCATTATTCCTGCATCAGCTTCATATTTTTTTACAAGCAATGCTACCGCAGGGGTAGGAATCGTTCCTAAAACATAAGCATCTGCGCCATAGGAACAAATTCCTGCAACAAGCGCATTTTGAAGCATATCTGAGGAAACTCTTGTATCTTTTCCTATAAGTATTTTTGCTCTTTTAGAGGTTTTGCTGCTTGCCAAAACATGAGCCGCCGCTCTGCCTATTTTTATAGCAAGTTCTACAGTAAGCTCGGTATTGGCAATACCTCTTACTCCGTCTGTTCCAAACATTCTGCCCATAAACAATCTCCTTATATCATTGGAACGGGATAACCCAAATGCTTATATGCCGCAGCCGTTACAACTCTGCCTCTAGGCGTTCTGGTTATAAATCCGAGTTGCAAAAGATAAGGCTCGTAAACATCCTCTATAGTTACGGCCTCTTCTCCGAGCGCTGCCGCTAAGGTTTCCAAACCAACGGGCTTTCCCTTGAAATTAGTTATCATATATTCGAGCATTCTTCTATCTATCGTATCAAGACCTTTTTCATCAATATCAAGCCTGTCAAGCGCAGTTGATGCTATTTCTCTGGTTATTTCGCCCTCTCCTATAACCTCGGCGAAATCACGAACTCTTTTTAAAAGGCGGTTGGCAATACGGGGAGTTCCTCTGCTTCGGCTTGCAAGCTCTCTCGCGCCCGAATCCGAACAAGCAATTCCCAATATTCCCGCTGAACGGGTTACTATCTCTGTAAGCTCATCTTCGGAATAAAGCTCCAAACGGAGAATAACTCCGAATCTATCGCGCAAAGGAGCCGAAAGCTGACCTGCCCTTGTTGTAGCTCCGATGAGGGTAAATTTCGGAACATCAAGTCTTATCGAACGGGCGGAAGGACCTTTGCCGATTATAATATCTATCGCATAGTCTTCCATTGCGGGATATAAAACCTCTTCAACCGAACGGTTAAGGCGATGTATTTCATCTATAAAAAGAACATCATGCTCATTAAGATTTGTTAAAAGCGCCGCCAAATCTCCTGGTTTTTCGATTGCGGGGCCTGATGTTATTCTGATATTGGCATTCATTTCATTGGCAATAACCGCCGCCAAGGTAGTTTTACCGAGCCCGGGAGGGCCATATAAAAGACAATGGTCTAAAGCTTCGCCTCGGCCTCTTGCGGCTTTAATGAAAACCGATAAATTTTCCTTTGCCTTTTCCTGACCGATATATTCGGATAAGGTTTTAGGCCTTAGAGAAAGCTCTATTTCGGAATCTTCTTTTTCATAAACCGGCGTTACAAGCCGAGCTTCAAAATCCGTATCATTTTCGTACATTCCGCTTTACCCTCTCTTTCCCGAAAAATATCTAAGTCCTATCTTAATCAAATCCTCAACCGAAGCATTGGGATTCGCTCCCTTTAAAGCCGCGGAGGCTTCTGTCTGAGTATAACCCAAGGCGGTTAAAGCGCCGATAGCTTCGCCGAAGTTTCCCGCTGAGGAAACGGATGCATCTGAAGAGAAAGAAATATCGCCCGAAGAAATCTTATCCTTAAGCTCTAAAACAATTCTCTGAGCAATTTTTATTCCAACTCCGCTTGCCGCAGTTAAGCTCTTTGCATCGGAAGAAGCAATATTAACAGCCAATTTGTCGGGGTCAAACTCCGATAAAATCGAAAGCGCAACTCTGGGGCCTACGCCGTTTACCGAGGTTAGCATTTTAAAAGATGCCAGTTCCTTCTGGTCGTAAAAGCCGAATAAATCGGCCGCATCTTCCCTTATATTCAAATAGGTGCGAAGAAAAACCTCTTTACCGACGGGAGGAAGCTTTCTCGCAGTTGTAAGAGAAATCTGACAAGCATATCCTACTCCACCGCATTCAACAACAGCGAGCGACGGCTCAGATACTGTTAGTATACCCTTTAAGGAATAAATCACCTTCCTACCAACCCTTTCTCAAAATCTCTTGCTCAAGCCTTTTGCTGTCCCCCGAATGGGCTCTGCAAATAGCGAGCGCCAAAGCATCTGCCGCATCATCGGGCTTAGGATATTCTTTTAGCCCTAACATAACGCGGGTCATTTCCATAACCTGCTTTTTTTCTGCCTTTCCATACCCTACTACCGCTCCCTTAACCTGAAGCGGAGTATATTCCGAAACATTTATTAAGTTTTGTCTTGCCGCCAAAAGGATAACTCCTCTGGCTTGGGCAACGTCTATAGCGGTTTTCTGGTTGCTTGTAAAATAAAGGCGCTCAATTGCGATAGCATCGGGGCGATACTTTTTTATAAGCGAATCTATCCCCTCATAAATTCTTATAAGACGGTCGGAAAAATCGGTTTTCGCCTCTGTTGTTACCGCTCCGTAACTCAAAAGCTCAAACTTGGAATTTTTATAATCAACTATCCCGAAGCCGACTATCGCATAGCCGGGATCTATCCCCATAATAACCAAATAAAACAACCTCACCGTAAAAATATATACTTTTACCCATTATTAAATAGATTATATCACAAAAGCACCTCTAAAGCAATACAAAACTTAGCTTCCAACAAAAAATCGGCTTTGCATTTACAAAGCCGATTTTTTCATCTTTTCTTTTTCTTTTTAACCGAGAAACCGAAGGTTCCAAGCGATTTCCCTAAGCTATAGTATGCTCCATGCACATAGGCAGTAAGGTCCATTTTTTCGGTATTGAGTTTTCCCTTTTCATCAACAAACTCTTTCCCAACATTAACACATTCTATTCGCGCCATAAACATTGTGTGTGAGCCGAGGTCTATTTTATCTGTAACCTTACATTCGAGCGAAACAGGACACTCCGCAATCTGCGGGCAGGAAACCTTATTGGATTTCTGCGGGGTTAATCCCGAACGCTTGAATTTATCCCCGTCTTTTCCCGAAACTACGCCGCACAAATCAACAGCGCGGCAGATTGATGCGGGCGCAAGATTTATAACAAACTCTCCTGTTTTTTCTATTATTTTATATGAATGCCTTTCGGGACGAACCGATATATAGGTCATAGGCGGTTTGCTGTTTATAATTCCCGTCCAACCTATCGTTATAATATTAGCTTCTTCTCCCTCTCCGCAGCTTACTAAAGCAGGGGGAACAGGGGAAAGCAATGTTCCTGCGGGCCACATTTCTTTTTGCATAAGCTTACTACCTCGCTCTCTGAGTTTAAGTATATCACGAAGTTTTTGTTTTAGCAAGAGCAGTAACCTCTCCTCTGTGTATCATAACCGCAAAAATATTAGGAAAAGCCATAAAGGCATTGAAAAGATCGGTTATATAAAAAAGGCTTCCTTTGCGGATAAACACACCTAAAAAGCAAAGAGAAATAAAAGCAATATGATATATTCTGATATTTCCTTTCGGAAAAAGATTTCTGAAAAAAACCTCGCCATAATAGCTCCACCCTATCATACTTGCAAAGGCAAAGAAGAAAAGACAAAGCATTAAAATAAAGCTGCCCATTTCGGGCGAGAAGCTAAAGCCGCTTCTGAAAGCCGTATCTGTCATTTCCCAACCATCGGGCGATGAGCTATAAGCTCCCGAAGCGATAAGGCATACCGCAGTTAGGTTGCACATAACTATCGTATCTATAAAAACGCCGAACATTGAAATAAGTCCGCCGTCGCGCGGCGAGGAAACTCCCATTCCCGAAACTGCAATTCCGCTTGTTCCTATCCCTGTTTCGTTTGTAAAAACGCCCATTGATATTCCGCGGCTTATCATTAAAAAGGCTCCGCCAGCCGCACCATGGATAGCAGATTTAAAGGAAAAAGCATCCTTTATTATCAAAGTTATAGCAGGAATTATATTTTTGTAGCTGAAAATTAATATAACCGCGCAAGAAAAAAAATAAACTACCGCTAAGAAAGGCACTAATTTCTCGGCAGTTTTACCGATTCTTTTAGCCGAGCCTGTTATAACAAGCCCAACTAACAAGCTTAAAGCCGCGCCGAGAAAAACTCTCGCTATATTCGGCGCTCCTGAGGGGAAAAAATAATTCTCAGCTCCGCCTAAAGCGGCATTCACCTGAACTATAGTTCCCATTCCGAAAATAGCCGATAAAAGTCCTAAAAGAGAATATATTTTTCCTCTTTTCATATACCCTGCCGCGCCTATAGCCTTATCTTTATAGCGAACTGCTAAAAAGGATTCCGAGAAGACAAGCGGCATTAATAAAAAGGCGCTAAGTCCCATCCAGAAAACCGCGCCCGGTCCGCCCTCGTTCATGCATACCGCAACGCCGATTATATTTCCCGTTCCCATCGCGGCTGATAAAAATGTACAAAGGGAAGAAAAGGCACTGCCGCCTTTTCCGAAAGACACCTTTGCCGCCTCCGGCAAAAGCCTTATCTGCGGCAATCTTAGCTTTATTGTAAAATACACTCCCGCGCATACGATTAAAATTAAAAGCGGTCCGCCCCATAGAGCGCTCGACAGCCTATGAAGAAAATTCTCCATCTTCCTCACCTCTTTTTAATCTATATGTTTTTATTTCTATTTATAAAACAAAAAAGGCAGTTAAACTGCCTTTTTTTCTTGTTTTTCCGCCTTGCGGGTTTCTCTTTTTTTGCTTATTGCATTGTAAATTAAAATACCCAGTATGCTTACAACCGCCGTAACAGCAAATACCGCTATTGCCGTTATATAATTTCCCTCGCCTAAAGCATTTCCTCCGATAGTTGAGGTTGCAACCGAGGGAATTCTCGCTATCGTTGTTATAATAAGCCATTCAGAAAGCTTCATTTCGGTAAGTCCTACGAAATAAGAAAGCAAATCTTTCGGCGTTCCGGGAATGAGCATTATTATAAACACCAAGGTATTTCTCTTTTTGCTATCCTTTAAAAACCTCATCGACTGTATCTTTTCTATCGGAAAAAACACCTCTACTAATTTAACACCCAAGGTGCGCACCAATAAAAATACTACTGCGCTCCCCAGAGCAATTCCGATAAGCGAAAGAACAGTTCCCTCTAAGGCTCCGAAAGCATAACCCGCGCAAATTTCCAAAGGCTCACCGGGAATTATCGCAACGATTACCTGAAAAAACACCATTCCGATAAAGCTGAGTTGCGCTAAAATTCCTTTGCCCTCTATCCATGCGCGATAGGTATCGGGCGACTCTACCAATTTTATCATCGGCCTGCCCGCAAACCAAAACACTACAACCATAAAAACAACAAAGAGAATAAGCGAAAGTATGCTTAAAAGCTTTTTATGTTTTTCTGTCATTTTATTATTGCTCCTTAAATCTCTTCTCCGAGCGCATATCCGTTTTCAACGCCGCAAATTTTAATTTTAAGGATATCGCCCGCTTTATATTTTCCGCTTAAAAGAACAGGAATATAATTTTCCGTATAGCCCTCTGATTTTCCGCCGAGTTTTCGCGTTTCTATCAAAACCTTAGCAGTTTTTCCTGTAGCTGAGCGCATAACTTTATCTCTTAAGCTCTCGCAAACAGAAATCAGCTCTCTCTTTCGCTCATTCTTAATAGCCGTTGGAATTTGATCTTCCATTTCAGCGGCAGGAGTTCCCTCTCTTTTTGAATAGGGGAAAACATGCACCTTTAAAAAGCCTATCTTTTTCACAAACTCAATCGTTTCTTTAAACTCTTCGTCGGTTTCGCCCGGAAATCCAACTATAATATCGGTAGTTATCATCGCATCGGGGAACGTTTTTCTTAAAAGGTTCACTGTTTTTTCAAAATCCAAAGCACTGTAAGGTCGGCGCATTCTTTTTAAAACACTGCTGCTTCCCGATTGAAGCGATAAATGAAACTGAGGGCAAAATTTATCTATTTTTTTAAATTCCTCTATCATTTTTTCATCTATTAAATCGGGCTGCAAGGAGCCGAGCCTTATTCTATGTATTTTTTCGGGAGCGGCTGCCGCCTTTACGGCATCTGAAAGGCTTATATCTTCGCCTGCGCCGTAATAAGAAAGGTTTATTCCTGTAAGGGTAATTTCGCTGTATCCGTTTTCGGAAAGTGCAGCGGCATCGGCGGTTATATCATCTAATGATTTGCTTCTTAAATGTCCTCTTGCATAAGGAATAATGCAATAAGAGCAAAATCTGTCGCACCCGTCTTGAATTTTCATAAAGGCGCGGGTATGTCCCTCGAAAGAAGAAACCTTCATGTTCTCAAAGCTCTCGCGAGGCAGATGCTTTTCTATGCTAACTATAATTCCCTTTTCATTTAGCGCCTTTTTTATAAGCTCTAAAATCTTTAAGCGATTTTTAGTTCCCGTTATGATATCGGCTCCAAACAACTCTGCCTTTTCGGGGAACGCTTGGGGTAAACAGCCCGTTAAAACTATAAGCGCATCGGGATTTTTAGCTTTTGCAGAAGATAGAAGCTTTTTTGTTTTTTTATCGCTTTCGCCTGTAACCGTACAGGAATTAACTATGATAACATCTGCTTTT
>JAGBHD010000016.1 GCA_018110785.1 Oscillospiraceae bacterium | reverse complement strand
GTTTATTGGACAAAGGAAATGGGAAATCTTGCTTCTTTGATTGACAAGGTAGAAACCTTTACACCTGACGAAATCGCGATAATAGGCGGAAAGGCTAAAAACCGCATCAAAGAGGCTTACAGTTGGGAATATATAGCTTATTTATATGAGAAGATTTTTAAATAACATAAAGTCTTTTCCAGAATTAAACCTTATACAAGGTAGAACATTTGGTGAAACGTGTTATCACATGCAGAACATTTGATTTATTGTATTACGGGCATATCAATTTCTTAAGAAGAGCAAAGGAATTAGGCTATTATTGAGTTGTTGTATCTGCTGATGAATTCAACTGGAAAGAAAAAGGTAAAAATGTTATTTCACATATGAACAGAGAAAGGCTCTTTTAGAATCGGTCAGATATGTTGATTTAGTTATTCCTGAAGAGAATTTTTAACAGAAGAAACCCGATGTTTACGAGTATCTCTGATACCTTTGTTATGAGAGAAGATTGGAAAGGTAATTTGATTATCTGAGAGATGAGGGTGCAGAGGTAGTTTATTTATTAATGACTCCTGAAATCGGCGCACACAGATAAAGACTGACCTTAATAAAAACTGATATACTATGAAAATTTAATGGAGGATAGAAATGAGAATATTACATTATTTTTTAGGATTTCCTCCTTACAGAACCGGTGGTTTAACAAAGTGCAGTTATGACATAATGACCTCTCAAAAAAACCAGGGGGACATTGTTTTTGCACTGTGGCCTGGCAAGATGAATTTGTTTAACAAGAAGGTTAAGATTATTTATCGCGGAATGTTTGATGGTATTGAAAGTTATGAATTGATAAATCCTTTGCCAGTGCCTTTAGACGAAGGCGTCAAGGATGTTGATTTATTTATGGAAAAATGCGACAGTGCCATATATGAAAAATTTTTAAAAAAATTAAGGCCTGATGTAATCCACATTCATACACTTATGGGGTTGCATAAGGAATTTATTCTGGTTGCAAACAAGAAAAAAGTAAAAACAGTTTTTACCAGTCATGACTATTATGGTATTTGTCCTAAGGTAACGCTTTATCATAATAAAGGTGTATGCGATAATAAGGATTGCAAGGATTGTGTTTATTGCAATTTAAACGCATTATCTATAAAACAAATAATGCTTATACAATCGCCGCTTTATCGAGTATTAAAAGATTCTGCGATTATTAAGAAGTTAAGGAAGCAGCATAGAAACGAATTTTTTTCAGAAGATGATCAGCCTGAAATTTTGATGTCAGATGAAAAAAATCTTAAAATGGCGGAGAAGTATAGCACTTTGAGGAAATATTATGTTGATATGCTTCAGAATATAGATTTGATACATTTCAATTCTACGGTTGCTGAGTCAGTTTATTGCAGATATTTAAAACCTAAGAACAGCGTTGTTTTATCTATCTCCCATAAAGATATTTCCGACAAAAGAGATACCCCGCATAAGGGGGATTCTATTTTACGTCTTACCTGTCTGGCTCCTGCAAAACCTTTTAAAGGATTTAATATTATGAAACAGGCTTTAGATGAGTTGTGGGAAGAGGGAAAACGGGATTTCATCTTGAATATCTTTAATCAAGTTCCACAACTATCACCGTATATGCGAATTTCCACCGGGCAATTTGATTATTCTCTTTTGAAATCCATTATGGAAGAATCGGATGTTTTATTAGCTCCGAGTGTTTGGTATGAAACCTTCGGATATACTGTTTTAGAGGCTTTAAGCTTTGGTGTCCCTGTGGTTGTGACAGATCATGTTGGTGCTAAAGATATTGTCGGTGATGGAGGAGTTGTTATTCCATCAGGCTCAGTAGAGGCATTGAAAAGGACTATAAAATCTCTAACGCCTTCTTATTTAGAAAAGCTTAGAGAAAATATCAGAAATAATATAAAAATAAAAACTTGGGAAATGTTCTTAAAGGAAATAAAAGATATATATAAATCTTAGATAATTTTTGGGGGAGAGGGTATAATGAAAAATATCGTTTTTGTGGTTTTGCATTATGAAAATCTAAAAGACACAGAAGACTGCATTAAATCGCTTTTGAAATATTTATCTAATCCCGCAGTTAAAATTGTTTTGGTGGATAATGGATCAGTAAATGGAAAACTTTCGCAGATTAGCGAAAGTTTTTCCAATCAAAATGGAATATATTTTTTGCGATCAGAAAAAAACTTGGGATTTGCTAATGGAAATAATATAGGATACCGTTACGCTAAAGAAAAATTAAATGCTGATATTATTATTTTAGCAAATAACGATTTGATTTTTAAACAAGAAAACTTTATTGAAGAACTTGAAAATGCGGAAAATAAAACAGGCTTTGATGTCGCCGGACCAAATATAATATCTTTGGTTGATGGGAAAAATCAAAATCCTGTTAATGTCATGTACCATTCACTTAAAGATTTGAAAAAGAGAATTTTTAAAGATAGTGTATTATTATTATCATCATATGTAAATTTAGATAAACTTCTGCAGAAAATTTTTGCAAAAGAAATACCAGAAGTTCCATATCAAGAAGGAATGGATTTTCAACTTCACGGAGCTTGTATGTTTTTTGCAAATGAGTATCTCAAAAATTATGATGGATTATATGAAAAAACATTTATGTATGGCGAGGAAAACATTCTTAAATATATTGCAACTCGTGATAATATGAATATGGCTTTTCTTGACAATCTTACAGTATATCATAAAGAAGGATCATCTACAGAAGCTGTTTATGGAAAGAAAATAGGTAAAAGAAAATTTTATTATAAATGGAATCTAAATAGTTGTAAATTATTAAAAAAAATGATGGAAAATGAAAAACTTTCATGCAAAGAAATGTAAAAAAAACAGGATATAGATCGCCTAATTCCCTAGAAAGGAAAATTTTCTATGAAAACAATAGCTTTTTATCTCCCCCAGTTTCATACAATCCCCGAAAATGATGCGTGGTGGGGCGAGGGTTTTACAGAATGGGTAAATGTCAAAAACGCAAAACCTCAGTTTAAGGGTCATTCGCAACCCGAAGTGCCTCTCGGTAATAATTACTATAACCTGCTAAATCCTGACGTTCAGGTGAAACAAGCTCAATTGGCACAAGAATATGGCGTTGGCGGATTTTGTTATTATCATTATTGGTTTGAAGGCAAACTCTTGTTAGAAAAGCCGATGGAGAATATGCTTTCAAATAACTCTGTGGATATCCCATTTTGTATTTGTTGGGCTAATGAAACATGGGCTAGAACTTGGGATGGGCAGGAAAAACAAGTTTTAATGAAACAAAATTATAATGAAGATAGAGAGGCATGGAAAGCTCATTTTGAATACTTATTGCCATTTTTTAAAGATAGTCGTTATATTCTTCACGATGGCAAACCGATGATGCTGATTTATAAACCGCATCTTATTACAAATTGTCGCGAGATGATAGGGTATTGGCGCGAATTAGCGATAGATGCTGGTTTTAAAGGAATTTATTTTGGATACCAGCATCCATCGGCATTTGATGCGGATTGTTCGGAATTAGGTTTTGATTTTGGGATAGAGTTCGAACCTTTTTATACAGTTCGAGAAATTCATTCCGAGATATCGTCGTGCGGAAAACCTTTATATGCGATTCGAAATCCTAAATGGTTTTGGACTAAACTCAAACGAAAATTATTAAATCTTCCCGTAATATATGATTATGATGATATTTGGACGAGAATTCTAAATAGAACTCCAGAGAAAGATGGTGTAATCCCTGGTGCCTTTCCGGCGTGGGATAATACCCCTCGTCGTGGCAATAAATCCAATGTGTTTTATCAAGCAACTCCTGAAAAATTTAAACGATATTTTGCTAAACGGGTTCAGAGGGCAAAGGATATCTACAATGCTCCATATCTTTTTATTAATGCGTGGAATGAGTGGGCAGAAGGAGCTCATTTAGAGCCTGACACGGTAAATGGATACGGATATTTAGAGGCTTTTAAAAGAGGTCTTTAAACTATAAAATCAAAAGGAACGAACAAATGAACCTTAGAAAAATAGAAATAATATTATTAGGCATATTAGTTGTAATGCTGCCTTGCCATTATATGCTGTTTGCTGTTCTCCTAAAAGAATTTTCTTTTTTAAAACTATGGAGAGATATTCTTGTTTTTGCTATATTTGTTATTGAAATAATAAGAAGTAAAGGATTAAAAAAAGACAACTCTCTTGTTATAGCAAGTATTTTTTTGTGTTTTTGTGTAGTATATATTTTTTTGGCACCGAATATTTTTAAAGCTATAAATATTACACGAGTTTATTTAATTCCGTTAATAATTTTTCAGGCTGTGAAGAACTTAGAGTTTAAGGAAGAAGAATTAAGAGGGTTTTTAAAGGCTGTTATGATTAGCGTTGCGGTTTATTGCATTTATGGAATATTCCAAGCCTATGTGTTAGGGCCAACTTTCTTAATCCAGATAGGGTATGACTCTAAAGATGGGGTTCTTTCATCATCATATTTTTTATCTAACTATGGTAATTCATTAGTTGGAAGAGATGTTCAAAGGGTTGTATCAACATTTTCAGCTGCAAATATTTGTGCATTTTATCTAAGCAGTATATTTATCGTATTTTTAACATTTAGAGAAAAATTAAAGGTTAGACGTATTGTTTACAATGGCTTTATGTTTTTAGTTTTTATAACAATATTTTTAACTTTTTCACGCTCATCTTGGCTGGCTGTTGCAATAGCAATCATTGTTTTTAACTTCAAATCATTTTGGACGTTTATTTCAAGTGTTTGGAAACAATTAAGTGTAATGATAGTTTTTGCATTAATTGCTCTTATTTTTATGCCATCCTTACAAAATGCTATTGTTCATATATTTAAAAGTTCATTTAGCGGGGAAGATACATCGGTTATTTCTCATCAAACAACTATACAAGAAGCAATAAAAATGATCGCGAAAAATCCTATATTAGGTTTAGGTTTGGGTGAAAACGGACCGAGAGCGTTAAACTATGGAGCATCAAATTTGGTTGAATCATCATTTTATCTAATGATATTTGAATATGGGATTTTTGGTGCTGTTTTGTATTTTTGCAACTATCTATATGTTGTTATAAAATCAATAACTCATCGAAAGTATTCAAAAGAATGGGCCCTATCAGCGGTTTGTTTAATCGCTTTTACAATGCTTGCGTTTTTGAATATACCTTATGTTCAAGAAATAGAGTGTACGGCAATAGTATTTGTTTTCTTAGGGATTTTTTCTTATAATATGGATAAAGAAAAATCAGAAGAAAAGAAGGCAAGTAAATTAAAAAATGATAAAATATAGTTTAATCGACTCTTAAAAAGATTACAGATAGATAAGTCAAAGCATGGTATATCGCTTGTAATGATTAGAGAAGATTAATTATTATTATGCGATTAGTAAAATAATGAAGGAGCAGTTATTGTGTCAGGGATAAGCTTACAAAATAAAGTTTCTCTAAAAAAGAATATACTGATGAATTCGATAAGAGTTTTGATGCAAATTCTGTTTCCTTTGATTTCTTTTCCTTATGCCTCTCGAGTTTTGCTACCTGATGGAATTGGGAAAGTAAATTTAACAACATCAATAGTTGCGTATTTTGTTTTGGTAGCATCATTAGGAATTAGCACCTATGGTGTTCGCAATGGTTCCGCGGTGCGTGATGAAAGAGACAAATTCAGTATTTTTATTCAAGAAGTTTTTATCGTTAATTTAATTACTACGCTGATTTCAACCATTGTTTTCGTTTTCGTTGTATTTTTTGTTGATGCCCTTATCCCTTATAGAACACTAATGTTGATTAGCGGAATTACCATAATTGCTACCCCTTTTGGGTTGGATTGGCTTTATGGTGCCAAAGAAGATTATGCCTATATTACAAAAAGGGCTATAATCTTTCAATTTATATCGTTAGCACTTTTATTTATCCTTGTAAAAGGACCTGAAGATATAAATAAATATGCATTTATTTCTGTCTTTTCTACGGTTGGTTCTAACATAATAAACATCATACACAGTCGCAGTTATGTCAATTGGAAATTTTACGGTTTTAAAAGCTATAATTTAATTAGACATTTAAAACCGGTTATGATAATATTCGGATTAAATATTGCTTGCAATATTTATATGGATATGGATAAAACAATGCTTGGTTTTTTGAGAAATGATGCAGAAGTTGGACTATATACAGCAGCTTATAAAGTTAATACCATACTTCTGTCATTTTTGAATGCAATAGGTGCGGTGCTATTACCACGAATGTCTCACCATTTAGCGAAAGGTGAAGAAGAAGAATCTAAAGAGTTGTTAAAAAAATCCTTTAACTACATTTTACTTTTAAGTTTTCCTATGGTGTGCGGTCTTATATTTCTTTCTAAACCTATAATAATTTTATTTAGTGGTGGAGAATATATAGATGCTGTTCCTACTATGCAAATTTTATCACTTATAATTTTGATAAGTGGTATGGGAACGACTCTTTCTACACAATATTTTGTTGTTAGAGGGAAGGAAAAAGTTTGTCTTTTTGCAAGTTCTTGTGCAGCTGTTGTAAATTTTGTTGTAAATATAATTTTAATACCTAAATTAGGACATTCGGGAGCTGCAATAGCAACAGTTATTTGCGAAATAGTTGCATTAATTGTGCTTATTATGGTGATAAAAAGGGAAACTCAAATAAGAGATCTTTTTAGAGATGTTTTTTCGTATCTTATTTCATCAGTTGTAATGATTCCTTTTTTAGTTATTATAAATGCTTTAGTTTCTATAGAAATACTAAATGTAATGCTATCTGTTGTTGTAGGTGCGGTTGTTTATTTTGCTGTTCTCATTTTATTTAAGAATAAGTATTTAATTTATTTTCTGGATGAGATAAAAGGAAAGATGAAGCGATAAAACAAGCGTGTATGGTGTTTTGAAGGGAGTAGTAATGAATATTTTATTTGATTTATCTTCAGCGCAACCACAAAAAGAAGTAATAGTTAATGGCGGTGGAGAGTATTCCTTTTCTCTATTGGTAGAATATATTGCTTATTTGGAAAATAGGCAGTCTGAAGACGTAGTGGATGTTTTATTTGATAAAAATAAGGGTTCTAATTTAAAGATTAATGAATTTCTGAAGGAAAAAAATATTGAATGCAAGAAATATTCAGATTTGCAAGAGTTTTCGGAGATAGCTAATTCTCAGAATTATGACCTTTTAGTTTGTCCTATTATGTATCCTTACTATTCTAATTTGAATATTTCTGAAAAAGTAAAAATTGTTGGCTTGATACATGATATGAGTAATTTTTACCATTATTATTTGAAAAATAATTATGGAGAGTTTATATCTGGCGGCATCCGAACATTAGTGAGAAGTCTGCAGAAAAAAATTGAAACAAAAAGAAAACTAAAAGAGAATTTAAAAGAGCACGAATCGCTTTTTTATTTGAATAAAAACACACATGTGTTTACAGTTTCTAACTACACATATTATGCACTTAAATATTTTTTACCGAATTGTAAGGTTGAAGGTGTTCATTATTCGATTTCTAAGAAATCTGAAGAGCCAAGGATAGATGATAATGAGTTTTTATCTGAAATAGATGTTTCGGAAAGAGGATACTTTTTGATGTCGAGCTGTTCGAGATGGGCAAAAAACAATCTTCGTGCAGCAGAGTGCATAGATGAACTAATAACAAGCGGGACCTTCGATGAAATCAAACGAAAAAAAGTTGTTATGCTCGGTTGTAATGACAGAATAAAATCTTATCTTAGAAGAAATATTAAAAATCAAGAAAACTTCATTTCACTTGGTTATGTATCCGATGAGGAGATGGAACTTCTTTATAAAAATGCTTTTACATTTGTTTATCCATCCATTCTAGAGGGTTTTGGTTTTCCTCCTGTAGAAGCAATGAAATATGATACATTATCTATTTGCTCAACATCAACATCTATTCCAGAAATATGCGGTGATGCTGTATTGTATTTTGACCCTTATGATAAGGATTCTATAAAAATGGCCTTACTTCAATCTTTTGATGAAGAAATAAGAAAAGAAAAAAGAGGCAATTCTGTTAGGCGACTTTCAGAGATTGCCGATCGTCAAAAAAGAGATACAACGTTGTTGTTAGAGAAGATAGACAAAATTTTAAAAGGGGTTTGCTAATAATTCAAAAGCGGCAGTTTTAAACTGCCGCTCTTTGTTTATATTTTGTTGCCGAAGGAATCGATGCCGACGAAGAGGGGGAAATCCCGAAGTGTTATTTCCTTTATGCTTTCGGCGCCGAGTTCGGGGAAGGCTATTACTTTAAGGCTTTCTACACATTTAGCGGCTATGGCGCCTGCGCCGCCGACTGCTAAGAGGTAGAGTCCTTTATGCTTTATAATTGCCTGTCGGACTTCTTCGCTTCTTTCGCCTTTTCCTATCATAACCTTTACGCCATACTCCATTAGGGTAGGGGCGAAGGGGTCCATTCGTGAAGAAGTGGTAGGCCCCATAGAGCCTGAAGGCATAGGCGGACGCGCTTCGGTAGGTCCTGCATAATAGATAGCGGCATTCTGAAGCTCGATAGGGTTTTTTTCACCTTTATTTAATAGTTCTATTAGTTTTTTATGGGCGGCGTCTCTTGCGGTATAGACCTTGCCGCTTAAAAGAATTTTATCTCCTGCAGAAAAACTTTCGGGAGATAAAATTAAATCACAAACTGATACGCGTTTAATAACCGACACCTCTGAAAATGTTTTTTATTTCAGCAAGAATACTACGGGTTGTTTTTTCCGGCTTTTTATATACTTTAGGGGAAGAATATGTAGGAATTTCAATTTCAGGTTTTTTATATGCGCCGATTTCATCGAGACGAGAGAGGCTTTCTTCAAGTTTAGAAAGGCTTTCTCTGATATCCGAACGGATTTCTTCAGCGTCTTTTTTGATAAGTTCGATATTTGCTTCTACCATCTGGGTATATTCGCGACTGCGGCGGATAATTTCATCTGCCTTTTCTTTAGCTTCAAGATTTATCTTTTCTGCATTTTCTCTTGCCTTAGCTATTTCGCGCTCGGTTTGCAGATGACGGTCGGAATAATATTTAACTCGACGGGTTAAAAGCGCGATTTCCTCTTTATGCGCGGCGCATTCATTTGTTACGCCCTCTAAAAGAAGCATAGTTTTTTCGTTTTCACTTTCAGCTTCCTTTAAAGCCTCTTCCTTTGTTTCGATTTCAGATTTTAAGGATTCAATCTCGTTTTGAGCTAATTCTTTTTCTTCTGTTAAAGCGTCGATTTCTGCTTTATGTTCGGCGGTTAATTCATAGATGTAGTTTAGCACTTGTTTTTTTCTGAATCCGAACAGCCCTTTTTTAAACATACCGTTATCAGACAACTAAGCCCACCCCTAACTTTACATAACTAATCAAAATAATAATAACACACAATTTTATCAATTACGAGTTTTTTTATCGGATATCGACAGAAAAACAGATAAAACTGATTGATAGTTGACAAAATTACTGTTAAGAGTTAAAATAAAATAGGTGAAATTATGAGAGTTATTACAGGATCGGCCAGGGGAAGAAAACTCCTTACACCTGAAGGAATGGATACCCGACCGACAACTGAAAAGGTTAAAGAAGCGCTTTTCAGCGCTATTCAATTTAATATAGAAGGAAAGACGGTTTTAGATTTGTTTGCCGGCTCAGGTCAGCTTGGGATAGAAGCATTATCCAGAGGCGCTTTACGATGTGTTTTTATCGAAAACGACCGCGCGGCTGCAGAGATAATAAAGAAGAATGTTGCATCGGTTGGATTTTCTTCTGTTTCGCTTATTTCCGCAATGGATGCTTATATGTTTTTAGAACATTCGGGCGAGAAGTTTGGACTTATTTTCCTTGACCCGCCATATAAAAAAGGATTTATCGAGGCGGCTGAAAAGGGAATAGAGAGAGTAACTACCGAAAACTCAATCATAGTTTGCGAAACGTCTAAGGACGAAATCCTTCCTGAGACTTTTGCATCGCTTCCGCTTTCTTTTGACAGATGCTATAGCGATGTTCGCATAAGAATATACAGAAAAAGCGAGGACACGATATATTAAGAGGCGGTGAAACGATGAGAACAGCGATTTGTCCCGGTAGTTTTGACCCGATAACGATAGGGCATATTGATATTATCAAAAGAGCGGCTTCTTTATTTGATAAGGTTATTGTTCTGATAGCCGTTAATCCCGATAAGAAAGCGGCATTTTCGGTTAAGGACAGAATTTTGATGATAAAGAAGGCAACCGAGGGAATAGACAATATTTATGTTGACTGTTCGACAGGTCTTATTGCCGAATATGCAAAAGAACATGGCGTTTGCGCTATTGTTAAAGGACTCAGAGCTGTTACCGACTTTGAATATGAATTTCAGATGGCGCTTGCCAATAAAAAAATATATCCCGAAGCAGAAACTATTTTCTTAACGACCGCTTCGGAAAACATGTTCTTATCTTCCAGCGTTGTTAAGCAGATAGCCCGATTTGACGGAGATATCAGCGGATTTGTGCCGGAAGTATTGATTGAAGAAATTAAAAAAGGTTTAAATAACGGAGGTAATCAAAATGGGAATTGAAGAAATTCTGGAAAAAATGGACGACCTTATTGACAAGTCGATGCAGATTCCTCTTTCGGGAGGCAAATGTGTTGTAAGCGCAGACAAGCTTAGAGATTTCATTGATGACATTCGCCTTAATATGCCGATGGAAATTAAGCAGGCGCGCGCAATCGTTGCTGACCGTACCGAGATAATTGCTAATGCAAGAAAAGAAAGCGATGCGATAATTGCAAAAGCTGAAGACAAGGCTAGAGCTATTGTTTCCGAGAGCGCTATCGTTAAGCAATCGGAAGCTCGCTCTAATGAAATATTGCAGGCAGCTTCTCAGAAATCGAAAGAACTTAGAACTGCCGCTACCGATTTTGCCGAGAATGTTTTCAAGGTTGCAGAGGATATGTTGGTATCTTCTTTGGGTGAGGTTAAAAAGGCTCGTCAGTCGGTTAGAGGAACAAGAAACGAACAGCAATAAAAAAATCGGGAGGAGTGTTCCTCCCGATTTTTTAATTGACAATCGGGGCGCTAAAGAGTATAATTTATAAATAGACAGAATTCAGGAGGCTTTTTGATTATGGCAGTATTGGTTACAGGTGGAGCCGGATATATCGGCTCGCATGCCTTGGTTGAGCTTTTGGAAGCAGGCAAGGAAGTTGTTGTTTTAGATAACTTAAGCAATTCCAAGGAAGACAGCATTAAAAGAGTTGAAAAAATAACAGAAAAAAGCGTTCGTTTTTATAAAGGCGATCTTTTAAATACAGCGGATTTGGAAAAGGTGTTTTCCGAAAATAAAATTGACAGCGTTATCCATTTTGCAGGGCTTAAAGCGGTTGGCGAATCGGTTGCAAAGCCGATGCTCTATTATAAAAACAACATAACGGGAACGCTTAATCTTTGCGAAGCTATGGTAGCTCACGGTTGCAAATCGATAGTATTTTCCTCTAGTGCAACTGTTTACGGTAGTCCCAAAACAGTTCCGATAACAGAGGATTTTCCTCTTTCAACGACTAACCCTTATGGCGCTACAAAGTTGATGATAGAAGATATTCTTCGCGATATCTATACCTCGGATAATGAATGGAGAATTTGCATTCTTCGCTATTTCAATCCTATCGGCGCTCACGAAAGCGGACTTATCGGCGAGGATCCTAACGGAATTCCCAATAACCTTATGCCTTATATTGCAAAGGTTGCTTCGGGAGTTTTACCCTGCCTTAGCGTTTTCGGAAACGATTATCCGACTAAAGACGGAACGGGCGTAAGAGATTATATCCACGTTGTTGACTTAGCTAAGGGGCATCTTTACGCGCTTGAGAAGATAGAAAAAGAAAGCGGCGTATTTACATATAATTTAGGAACAGGAAACGGCTATTCCGTACTTGATATTGTTAATGCTTTCGAAAAAACAACGGGAGTTCGGGTTAATTATAAAATAACCGACCGCCGCCCAGGCGATGTTGCAGAATGCTATGCTAATCCCGCTAAGGCTTTTAATGAGCTTGGTTGGAAGGCTGAAAAGGGCATAGAGGATATGTGCCGCGATACCTGGAATTTCCAAAAAAACAATAAATAGATTGGATAGAAGATAAAATGATATTAGCAGTAGATGTAGGAAATACAAATATTGTTATAGGTGGGTTTTTACCTGACGGAGAGCTTGAATTTCAGGTTCGTATCGGAACAGATCCAAAAAAAACTACCGATGAATATGCGGTGCTTTTGCAATCGGTAATTTCTATACACAAAGCGAATCCGCCTTTTGAGGGAGTTATTCTTTCCTCGGTTGTACCCGCGGTTACCTCGGCTATAACGGGGGCGTTGGAAGATTTATCTTTATCGGGTGTTTTGGTAGTAGGTCCTGGGATAAAGACCGGATTTGAAATTCGTCTTGATGATCCTTCGGAGCTTGGCGCAGACCTTGCCGCTTCAACAGCAGGTGCGCTTAAAAAATATAAACCGCCGATATTGGTAGTTGACCTTGGAACGGCAACAAAGTTTACTGCAATTTCAGAAAAAGGCGCATTCCTCGGAGGATCTATTTTGCCGGGCGTTAAAATTTCGGCTGATGCGCTCTTTTCTTCGGCGGCTCTCTTATCGTCGGTTTCCTTGAAAGATAAGGTAGAGCTTATCGGAAAAAACACAGCCGATTGTATACGAAGCGGAATATTACTCGGCGCGGCTTCGATGATTGACGGAATGGTTAAGAGATACAGAGAGGAATTGGGTTCTGAGCTTACGGTTGTAGCATCGGGCGGACTTTCTTCTATGGTTGTTCCGAATTGCCGCGAGGATATAGTTCTCGATGAAAGATTGGTATTAGATGGTCTTTTGGCCATTTATATAAAAAATAAAAAATAATAGCCGAATAAATTTTTCGGCGCCGCATCTTCGTATAGAAGAGCGACAGCAAGGAGGATTTATGAAAAACACAGCAAAAATTATTCGTATGGTACAAATGGCTTTATTGGCAGCTCTTGTGTTGGTGCTTCAGCTTATGGGCTCCTTTATCAAGATAGGACCGTTGCCGATGTCGTTTGTACTTGTTCCGATTGTTATCGGGGCATTCATCTTGGGACCCAAAGAGGGCGGAATATTAGGCCTTATCTTTGGTATTATAACGATGGTTATGGGTATCAGCGGGGTAGACGCTTTTTCTGCGCTGCTTTGGACAGCAAACCCTGTATGGTTTGTAGCTATCTGCATTTTAAAGGCTACTTTGGCGGGACTCGGCTCAGGACTTATTTATAAGGGACTGGATAAGCTTTTTAAAGGTAAATTCATAACCTTAAGAACTGTTTTGGCATCTGTTTCGGCGCCGATAATCAATACAGGTATATTTGTTATCGGAATGCTTTTATTCTTCTTTGATACTATGACAGGTATGGCAGAGGGAACAGAGTATAAAACGGCAGTAGGGTTTATATTCTTAGGTCTTGCGGGAGTTAATTTTATAGGTGAATTTTTAGTAAATTTAGTTCTTTCTCCTGCGATTGTAAGAATTATTGATGTTATAAATAAAAGAACAAAAAGAGTATAAAAAAACAGGCTTCTTTAAGAAGCCTGTTTTTTTATTACTCAATTGTTATACCTGCGTTTTTATTAACTATACATATGTAGGAGTTGCCCGAATTTAAGGTTAAGGGATTGCCACTTGAATCGGTAAACTTGAAATTATTATCGGCAGCGCCCTTTGTCCATTTTATTTCCATATAGTTTCCGCCACTCATATAGTATCCTGAGCCGCTGTTAAGCTCGATATTTTTGCGGTATCCGTTTTCATAAAATGTAATGTTGGTTTTTAAAATAAGAACATTTTTGAATGCTTCCTTGTTTCCTGTTACAAGGTCGGTAAAAGGTGTTTTATTTCTTGCCCTAAAATATTTGCTTGTTTCAGCATCATACATAAAATCGGTAATATAGGAAGAGGAGAAGGGAACTCTTACAAAAGTTGCCGCGCCGCCTGTTAGTGTATTTGCTTCCCCGGGGGCGGTAAAATCAGCAAAAGGAGTTATCTCAAAGTCCTCATCCCAATTTTTATCCTCAATAAGCTTGCCTAAGTTTTCTCCTGTTGTATAAAGGGTATGCTCCCAAGCGAGTCCGTTAGGCTCTCTGAAGGTATAAGGAGCGCCGATATTGATGCGCTCAATTCCTATCTGATTCATATAGGGCATACAATATGTAGGATCGTAACCATGGTGAACATAATAAGCGTTCATACCTTTTGAGATAGCTGCGAAAGCAACTCTTGCTGAACGAAGGGTTCCTATCTTGCCTTCTATAGCGGAGGGATTGGAGAAGATAGCTAAAAGTCTTGTTATTCCGCCTTCAACCTCTGTTTCAAAAACAATATCTGCTCTATCTATTGCCGACTGAACTGCCTGAGCCTGATAGAGGTTATTTATAGTAACGGCTAAGGGCCTTTTGCCTACGCGGTCTTTAGAATATCCCGCCTCGCCCGTATAGGGATTTATTATAACCTCGGCTTCTACTATTGGCTGAGATGATTCTTCTGTCGGGAGAGAACTGTTTTCCTCGCCCTTTGAGCCGCAGGAAACAAGACCTACAGACAAACAAAATAATAAAAGAATTGAAATTAGTTTTTTACGCATATTGACCTCCGATATATGGGATTATATTTATTTTACTATTTATTTGGTTTAAGTTCAAGTTTTTTGTTGATTTAAAGGGAATAAGTTTTATAAATTTCTCCCGTAATGGTTTTAAAATTCAAAATGCCGTTTTCAATTGTTATATAGCTATGGGGAGAGTTTTCTTTAGGAATTGATACCGAACCTGGGTTTATAAAGGTTATACCATTTTCTTTTTCAAAAAGAGGAATATGAGTATGCCCCGATAAAAACAAATCCCCCTTTTTTAGGGGTGGCATATTTTCTTTTGAGAACCTATGTCCGTGGGTTAAAAACAAAGTTTTATTATCTACAAAAAGGAGAGCGTAATCTGCTAAAACGGGGAAGGAGAGGACCATAGCGTCTACCTCAGCTTCGCAGTTTCCTCTAACAGAGATAATCTCTTCTTTTATTTCGTTCAAGATAGATATAACCGCTTTGGGGTCATATTCTTCGGGCAGATCGTTTCTCGGCCCGTGATACAAAATATCGCCGAGCAGGATAAGTTTGTCTGCCTTTTCCTCCTTGTATCGGTCGATAAGTTTTTGGCAGTAGTAGGCGGAGCCATGTATATCTGAGGCTATAAGTAGTTTCATAGATTTTGTCCTTTCAATATGTTAAAATAATTATATCAAAATCCTATCTATTAAGTCAATGTTAATAATTGACTTAAATGGATTTAGATGTTATATTTATAAAAGTTAGTAATTAAAATTCGTCAAAAACGGAGGTTTTTATGAAATATATTATGAGTATGGTGCATCATAACCCAGGCGAGGCGCCGTTTGAATCGATATTCAATGATGCTGAAAATTTAAGCGCTTACGGATATAACGCGCAGGTTTTTAAGCATATAAATACTGTTATTACCTTTGATAAATTAGGTCTTGATTTATTCCCGAAAGGTAGTGAGGACAGAAAATGGCTTGATAGTTTCACGCAGTCTTTGGTTGGAGAAATGAAGCAGGCAAAAGCGGCTGGGAAAGAGGTTTATTACCATATCGACCTTTTTGTTTTGCCGAAAAAATTGGTTGAAGCCTATAAAGGTGAAATACTTGACGAGAATGGAAAGATTTCTTTAGAAAAGGAAATGACCTTAGAGCTTCACAGAGTTTTGATTGATGAAGTGTTCTCGCGTTTTCCCGAGATAGATGGATTTATAATCCGCGTTGGAGAAACCTATCTTCATGATACTCCTTACCATATAGGTAACGGCGCTGTTATATATGGCGACAAAGAAAAAGAAAAGGCTCAGTTTATTCGTCTTATAGAGTTCTTAAAAGAAGAGGTTTCCATAAAGTGGGGTAAAAAGCTATTTTTCAGAACATGGGATTGTTTTCCCGATCGTTTCCATGCAGACCTGAACTATTATCTCGATATAACCGATAAAATAGAGCCGCATGAAAATCTTTATTTCTCAATAAAGTATGTTGCTCTTGATTTCTGGCGCAGAGTTAAATGGAACGAATGCCTATGTAAAGGAAAGCATAAGCAGATAATAGAGGTGCAATGCCAGAGAGAATATGAGGGAAAAGGCGCATATCCTATGTATGTTATGTCCGACGTTATAAACGGGGATAAATATCTTAAAAAGGTAGTAGGTCTTAAGGATGTCATCGATAACCCTTTAATAGATGGCATATATGCTTGGCCGAGAGGCGGCGGTTGGTTAGGTCCGAGAATAAAAAATGAATTCTGGTGCCGCCTTAATACCTATGTTTTAGGAAAATATGCCGAAAATCCAAGCAGAACGGAGGAAGAAATATTCTCGGAATTTTGCAGAGAGGATTTAAAGCTTTCAAAAAAAGATACCGAGCTTTTCAGAGAAATGTGTCTTACTGCGAATGAGGCTATTTTAAGAAGTCGATATATCGAAGAGTATGACAAAACATTAAATGAGAGCTTTATGCCCTCGGGAAACTGGATGCGCGATGAATGTCTTGGCGGAATGGACCAGTTGGGCGAAGCCTTTGAGGTGCTTTATGAAAACAATAGCATAGATGCGGCGGTTAAAGAAAAAGAGTATGGATTGAGCCTTTGGAAAAAGGTTAAAGAAATTTCTGAAAAAATTGATTTTTCAAATAGTTTGGATGGGGAGTTTATTAAAATTACTGCCGAATACGCCGTAAAGCTGTTTACCATTACAGTTATTGGCTGGAAACTGATGGCTGAGGGCTTTATCTATACCAAGACAGGAAAGGCTGATAAAAAGCTTTTCGAAGAACTTCTTATGGAATTTGACAGAGCAGTAGAGGAATATAGGAAGCTTTCCGAAAACCCCATATGCCCTTCGCTTTATGGTCTTGAATTTCTTTTTGACCAAAAAGGAATGCTGACAACAATCAACAATTATAAAAATGATATACTTTAAGCAAAAGAAAAACTGCAGATTAATCTGCAGTTTTTCTTTTGCTATTTATAAATGACGGAAGATATGGGAGAGCGTGGATAAATAGGTATGCTATGTAAACTATTATTACCGAGAGCCAATCCTCAGTTGCTCTGCCGAGCGGAGCGAAGATAAATGAATTTAATTTAAAAAACATATAATCAGAGCCGATGGGGGAGAAATTAACTATGTTTGCAATAATTGATACTATCAAAAAAGGAAGATAGGGAATAAAAAGCTCTCGCCATTTGGTAATCTTCGTATAACTATGGTAACGGGAAATAAGCATCGTCAAAGCTGTGAATACAATTACGCCGTGATAAAAAAGCGTATGGAAGCCTGCAAACGAAATGCAAGAATAGTTGGAAAGGATATTGGCGAGGTAAACAAAGTTGATAGCACCGCCTAAGATGCCTAAAGAACAGACATATCCGCAAGCGGCTTTTCGAACGATACCTTTTCCCCATATGGCAAAGGGCAGTGCATACAAAAATATGCTGCAAGGGTATAAAGGCAAAATACCGCCCCATTCGAAATTAACCGTTTTACCTGAATAGGTTTCCCAAAGAATTTTAGCTGCCTCTAATACTACAATGGTTACCCATAAAACCGCATAAATCTTTTTTAGAGTTTTTTCGCTTTTGTTTTTTAAAACGAAGCAGAGTAAAGCTATCAAGCCAACACAAAATAAAGATACGATAATATGTAGCGGAGTAAATAAAGTGCCCGGTAAATTATCTGCCGATGGCAGAAAATCTTTGTGGGTAAAAAAGTTTTTTAATAAATCATTTAATGTCCACATAAGGAAAATCCCTTCAACAAGCATTTTGTAAATTATAGTCTAAATTTTAACCTATGTCAATCGGATTAAACGATATATTAAAAAGGAATGTTGCTTTATCTATCCTTATCATAATAAAATTAAAAGCCGAATAAAAAACGGAGAGCTTATCGGATATAGATTTGTTGAGAATTATCCTAAAATAGGAAGATGTCTTGTTTTAGAGTTTAGCTGTCCGCCGTTTATACGACCGATAAGGCCATATAGGTATGCAGAATATCGGGAAATACTGATAGAATGGAAAAACGGGCGATATTAATTACCGCCCGGTCCATCTCTTCGTTCTCTCATATCCGAAACCTCAATCTTGCCTTTTATATCGGCAGGGTTTGTAAGCTTTTTTTGCTTGGAGGTTTGTTTTTTATTCTCATTTTTTTCTTTAGACATATAAATAAGCTCCTTTCTCAGAATTAGTATGCGCTAATAAAAAAGGAAAATTCTATGCCGATTTTTACAGGGTAAAATATATGTAGCAGCTGTTGCTTTATAAAAGGATTTATGATAGAATGGAAAAGCAATTAAAAACGGAAACAGAGGGGTTATATGAAGGAGAAAATGTATTGTGTTTGGTGCGGAAACGAAGTAGAAACAGGCGCCCCAAAATGCGCTGAATGCAAAAAGGCAGTTCCGCCCAAAGAAAACTTATTTTTGGATTTTTTGCTCGAACATACAAAGGATTCGATAAAAGGTAAAATAGAAGATTCTGTTTATGAAACAGTTAAGAATTTTTTGCTCAGCCATTTATACGGCGTTGTAGTCGGGCTTTCCTTAATTGTTGTTGCTTCCGTAGCGGTATTTTCGCCGAGTCCCTATTCTCATATAGAAAAGGTTGGAAGTATTGATGAGGCGAGAGCTTCAAGTTCTCAAGCGGCGGCTGTTTTAAGCGCAGAGGATAAAGCGGCGATAGAAAGCTGCATTACTAAATATGCAGCCTCTCTTGATTCGGCGAGATTTATGGCAGGTAATGATGCTTATACGTATGCCATAAGCGATGAGCTTTATTATAGCTTAGAAAACGAAGCGGAATACAGTCTTTATTATAATTATTATGATGAAGAGATTTTCCCTTACGTCAGAGCTGAGGATATGCCTTCGAATGTGGCAGAGATACATAAAAACACATTGAGCACAGCTTCTAAAACGGCTATCGGCGCAGAGCTTCAAACATTAGGCTACGAGATAGCAACGGCTAATATAACCCATAGTCTTTATGCTAAAAATGTCGACTCTCAAAACCCTGTTGCTAAGAGGGACTACCTAGTAACGTTTGCGAAAGAAAACGGACAGTGGTTGATAGTTGAAACTGTAGATATTTCGCAAAATTAGGAGAAAGGGAGGAGTATAATATGATTTGCAAAAATTGCGGATACAAAAATATAACAAAGGCTATCTATTGCGAGTACTGCGCATCTCCTTTTTCTGATGAGGAAAGAGATATAGCTTATAATAAAACGGTTTACGGCAAAATTTCAAAGCTCGAAACCTTAAAAGGTTATGTTACCTTAGAAGCCTTTACCTCCCATCCTGTTTTCAGAATAGCCGTGCTTCTTATTATATTGGTTTTCGGTTTGCTTTTAGGCCGCCCGAACGGCAAATATATGACTATTTTGCAAAGTGATGAATATACTGTTTCTCAAAATTCAGAAAACGGAGAATATTATATTTTAACAGAAAAATCGGAAATCGGGGTAGGACTTTATCTGCCAAAGAAAGCTGAAGGGTTAAAGCTCCAAAAAACTGACGGTGAAACGATCGAATACGAAACCGCATTTTCAGACGGGGAAGAAATAGTATTACAAGCGGAAGAGGACAGTTATTATTTAATTGAAGCTAATTACGGCTCATCTGCAGAGAGTATAAAGGTTTATGTTTTATTGGATAATTAACATTTAGAAAATAGAGTATTTGCGGAGGTGCTTTGCCGTGGGATTTTGGGTTTTCATGTTGCTTATGGATTTGTTGATTCCTTTTGTTATGATAGGGTTTGGTAAATATTTTTCGAAAACGGCTCCTAAAGAAATAAATGTTATATTTGGTTACAGAACAACTGCATCTATGAAAAATGAAGACACTTGGGTTTTTGCTCACAAATATTGCGGCAAAATATGGTGTATATGCGGATTGGTAATGTTGCCTTTGTCGGTTATTATTATGGTTTTAACAATAGGGAAGACAAAAGATATAATCGGAACGGTAGGCTCTGTTATTTGCTTTATTCAAATGATACCTTTGATAGGCTCGATTTTTCTTACAGAAAAAGCCCTCAAAAAAACCTTTGATGAGAATGGAAACAGAAGATAAAATACACAAAGAAACGGAACGCTGTTCGCGTTCCGTTTCGTTATTTTTGATTGCATTCTCCTCAGCATAGTGTTATAATTATTCGGGGTGATGACACATGAATTCTTTCGTTACCGAAACTGATAACGAATATATAAGATGGCAAACATATAAAACAACAATAGTATTATTTGTCGTGCTTTCATTATTGGCTTGTTTTGGTTTTTTAATCGCTTGGCAAACCTTTTTATTTATTGAAATCATTGTCTTGATTTCATGCATAGCTGCCTTAACTTCTAAAAAAGGCATTCAACACAATTATTTATTAAGATTTGAAGACGATAGACTTTACATAACGGATAGAACAAATGCAAATATATATGAGGTTTTTGATATCCCGGCGAGCGATTTTATAATAAATCAAACGAAACAGGAAATAAAAAAAGATTATTGCACTTTAGCTATAAAGAATACCGTTTTTGTTTTTGGCGGCGTTAAAAACTGTAATCAATTAAAAAAATATATTTCAGATAATTACAATTAAAATCACTTGCTATTTGAATCGGTGCAACTTAACAAAAATTCCCAAGTCGTAAGGCTTGGGATATTTTTTTACCTCTTCACTCTTTTATCTGTCCGAAATTTTTGACAAGTTTCAGTTCTGCAAGGTTTTGCCTTGCACTTTTTAATTTATAGCAGTATAATTAAAGTAAAAAAAGGGGGATGTTATGTTAAACATTTACGAAAAACTACAAAACGCTTTAATTGAAATTCGCTACCTGTATAGCGAAAATTATTTCGATGAATTACGATTTCAAATTATAAAAAGCAATATTGAAAATATTCGTGAAGTATTAGAAAATGAAAGCAATAAAAATAATTATATCTTGATATACTGCATAGATAATCTTTTTAAAATTATCAATGAAAACAATATACAAAAAACATTTGATTTTGCTGACATGATTCATAATATGCCTGAAATTTGTATGGGAAAACGGAATCTTAAATCATTTCAAGCTGAAATAAAAACTTTTAACAAAAAGCACAATAGCAAATATTTTATGGGATATTTCAAGATTTTTTCTTAAAACAGTATTCCCTCTAATTCACCATCATTAACAAAGAAACGGAACGCTGTTCGCGTTCCGTTTCTTTGTTGGTTGTGCTGTCAATTAAAATGTAGGTTTAAAAATATAGCTTTAATTAGAGAATTCTACCGATTTTGCCCAGTCTATAATTTGTTGGTTATATGTTTCAACGTTTTGATTTATTCTCTATCATGAATCTTTGCAGAAAGGGGGCAATAGAATGTGGTCACGATGGGGCCGAGGGCTTCCTTTATCTCCTTGATGGTGTTGTACAGGTGACCTGTGCCTTCAAGCTGATCATGGAGGATATATTCCTCGAGC
>JAGBHD010000015.1 GCA_018110785.1 Oscillospiraceae bacterium | reverse complement strand
CGGTTTGTAAAAACATCTTCAAGCCAACCTTTTTTCTCCCAATCGCCTAACGGAGGAAAAACATTTTCCTTATCCTGTTCAGGAAGCGGTTTATTATTATTCCAGAAGAAAAGAATTCTTCCGTCATTTAATTTCAAAAATCCTGAGGTTGTTAAGGTTGCATGGAAATCGGAAGCTACAGGCTTAGTCCAAGTTGTTCCATAGTCCGAAGAGAAAGATACATAGTTATAATCCTGCGATGTGCGGAGCATAGCAATAAGATTTCCTCCACCCAATTCTACAACGGCAGGCTCAAGACCTGAATTTTCCCAACGAAGTCCTTTATGAGGAGGCTCCATTTTAAATTCGGGTGTAGGCTCTATATGGGATAACTCCCAGCTTTCGCCATTATCATCGGAATATGCAAATATGCTATGGCCCTTCATAAAACCATCTTCTTGTCCCGGAATTAAAACCCTGCCATTTTCTAAAACAATAGCAGGACGAACCCAACTCGACATTCTTCCCGGAATTTTTGCAAACTTAATATCTGTGCTATCGTGGCTATCTGCCATACGGATATATGAATATTCTTTATCCTCTTTTTTGTTTTCAAGACGGAAAACTCTACCTGTTTCAGGGTTTAAAATTCCTTTTCCCATCTGTGTTTTGGGATCATAGGATTTGAGCTTCCAGCTAAGTCCGCAGTCATACGATGAATAATACATCGGTGTTCCGTTATCATGGCTATTACCGAGGTCGGTGCAATTAATTCTTCCATAAACCCTTATTTCGCCATCAGCCGTTACTGCAACGGTATTATAAGCATCGTCTGGCGGACGGTGCATAACCGTAATCGGCTCATAAATTTCCTTTAAGAATTTCTTGTCTGATTCTGATAAATTCTTCTCCAACTTCTCCACATACCAGTTCATAGTGTTTTCTCCTTTTTATTTTTAATCTCTTCTCCAAGTGCGCGGAGAAAAGGCTAATACAAGAGGAATTATTTCCAAACGACCTAATAACATTGAAAATGAAAGGATAATTTTTGAGAATGCAGTATAAGCTGCATAAGAGGCAGTCGGTCCTACTGCGGCAAAACCGGGTCCTACATTATTAAAGCAAGCAGCAACTGCCGAAAAATTAGTTTCCATACCAAAAGGCTCAAAGCTGATAAGAATAAACATTACTACAAAAAGCAACATATATAAAGCAAAATAACTGCTAACTCCAGAAACCGTTTCTTTCTCTATTTCTCGACCGTCCATTTTAGGTACAGAAACGCTGCGAGGACGAAGCATCTTTTTAAGCTCATTTTTAAGTGTTTTAAAAAGAATAACAACTCTCGAAACCTTAAGTCCGCCCGCTGTTGATCCCGCGGAACCGCCAATAAACATCAATACTAAAAGAATAGCTTTTGAAAGATTAGGCCAAGCATTAAAATCTGATATGGCAAATCCTGTTGTAGTTATGATAGACGAAACATGAAAAGCTGATTCTCTGAGCGCATCTGCGAAATTATCATATAGACTTAATATATTAGAAGTTATAACCCCTATACTTATAATAACTATAGCAAAATATGATATAAGCTCCGTGTTTTTTAAAACAGAACGAATTTTGCGAAGCAATATAAGATAAAAAAGATTAAAATTCATTCCGAATATAAGCATAAATACCGCTACTACCCATTGAATATAGTTGCTATATCCACCTATGCTATCAGCTTTTATGCCAAATCCGCCTGTTCCGGCTGTACCGAATGCTGTAATGGCACTATCGAAAAGGGGCATATTCCCTGCCAATAAAAACAATATCTCGATTATAGTCAAAACTATATATATAACATAAAGTATTCTTGCAGTTGTTTTTGCCCTTGGAACAAGCTTTCCAACGGTGGGTCCAGGCATTTCAGCTCTGAGAATATGAATCGAGCGATCTGCAACGTTAGGAAGAAGCGCAACAACAAAAACTAAAACCCCCATACCACCTATCCAATGGGTAAAGCTGCGCCAGAAAAGAAGCGATTTGCTCATAGCTTCAACATTGGTTAAAATTGATGCTCCCGTTGTTGTAAATCCGCTTACGGTTTCAAAAAAAGCATCTATAAAGTCAGGTATCTCGCGGCTGATATAAAAAGGAAGCGCACCTATAATCGACATTACTATCCATACCAACGCTACTATAGCAAAGCCCTCTCTCGCTCCTATTGTAGTTCGCTTAGGTTTTAAGAAAAATGTTAGAGCTAGTCCTAAAACCGCCGAAAAAACAATAGTATACACAAATGAGAAAAAGGTCTCTTCTCTAAAATAAACCGATACCGCAAGAGGCAAAAGAAGCAGCGCCGCTATAGCTATGGCAACTCGCCCAACGGTATAAAAAACCATTCTGTAATTCATAGTTTACCTCTATTTGATAATATCGGAAAGGTCGTCCATTTTTTCGCCCGTCGCTAAAACTACAACTCTGTCTCCCGCTAAAAATACATCATTTCCTGTTGGAATAACGATTTTACGGCGGCGAATAATCCCCGCTATAAGAACATTGTTTTTTATTTTCATTTCTCTAATCGGAACATTTAAATTTTTAAAATCAGACTGAACTTTAAATTCCAAGGCTTCAGCCTTACCATCCATCAAATGATAAAGGGTTTCAACATTGCTGCCCATGGAATTATTTAAAGCTCTCGCATATCGGGAGATAACATCAGAGATAGTCTTTAAAGGCGATACAACGCTTTCTATACCTACCTTCTCTGCCATTGAGATAAGCTCATTTCTTGTAACCTTTGCAATTACCTTGGAAACCTCTTGAGATTTTGCAAAGAATGAAATAAGAATATTTTCTTCATCAAGTCCCGTGAGGGCAACGAAAGCATCAACCGACTCTATACCCTCTTCAATTAAAACCTCAGGGTGAGCGCCATCTCCCATTATAACAACCGCTCCGGGAAGATTTTTTGAAAACTCTGTACATCTGTCTTCATCAGGGTCTATAATCTTAACGCTGTTTCCAACCGCTAAAAGCATCTTTGCAAGATAGAAAGCAGTTGTAGTAGCGCCAAGTATCATAACGCTCTTTGCCTTTTTCTGCAAAATACCTATAGCGCGAAGCAACTTCTGCATTTCGTTTCTTGTAGCAGTAAGTCCTATTCTGTCGCCGCTGTGGAGAACGAAATCGCCCTTAGGTATGAAAACTTCTTCTCCGCGCTGAACAACGCATACGATAAACTGAGCCTGATAGTTCTTTCTCATTTCAGAAAGCGACATTCCGTCTAATACAGAATCAGCCTTTAGCTGAATTTCAATCATTTCGAAGTTTCTTGAAGAAAATGTTTCAATATTTAAAGCACTCGGAAACTTTAATATATTATAAAGCTCCTGAGCCGCATAAAGTTCAGGATTTATTGCCAAGGAAATACCAAGCTGCTGACACATAAAATCAAGACTCTTGTCGTTATATTCGGGAGCTCTTATTCTTGCTACGGTATAACTCGCGCCCATTCTCTTTGCCATAAAGCAGCTAAGCATATTAAGCTCGTCCGAATCAGTTACAGCAACAAACATTTCCGCCTTATCTATCCCCGCTTCTGCTAAGGTTTCACAATCTGCTCCGTTACCTATAACACACATAACATCATAGCTGTTGGAAATTTCATTAATAACTGAGGGATTGCTATCAACAGCAACAACATCATGACCTTCACTAACAAGACTTGAAATAATTGTTGTTCCTATTTTTCCGCATCCTACAATAACAATATTCATAGGTACCCCCTTAATAAAATAATGTCGTCTTAATTATAACTTTTTTAAAATATTTTACAATAGATTTATGTAAAAAAAACTAATAAATTTAAAAAATAAAACAGGTATTGCTTTTTGTTTTTTTCTAATATATAATGAGACATATATTTTTCTTGGAGTGTTTTATTATGCTGTATTTTGAAAACGATTATACCGAAGGCGCTTGTCCCGAAGTTTTAGAAGCTTTAGTTAAAACAAATATGGAATCTCTGGGCACCTATGGCTTTGATTCCTATTCCGCTTCAGCAAAAGAAAAAATTAAAACTGCTTGTAAATGTCCCGATGCCGAGATTTATTTTTTAACAGGCGGTACTCAAACAAATAAAACTGTAATTGATGCCGTACTTAGAAAATATGAAGGTGTTATCGCCGCTGCAAGCGGACATATCGCGCTTCACGAAGCGGGCGCTATTGAAAGCGCAGGACACAAGGTTATAACCCTGCCTCAAAAAGATGGTAAGCTTAAAGCCGAAGATGCCGAAACCTATCTTCGCGATTTCTATAACGATGATAGCCATGACCATATGGTTATCCCGGGAATGATGTATATATCTCACCCTACAGAGTATGGTACTCTCTATACAAAAAAAGAACTTGAGGACCTGTCAACCGTTTCTAAAAAATATAATATTCCATTGTTTTTGGATGGCGCAAGACTGGGCTATGGCCTTATGGCAGAAGGAACAGATGTAACACTTCCTGATATTGCAAAATATTGCGATGTCTTTTATATAGGAGGAACAAAGGTCGGCGCTCTTTGCGGCGAAGCAGTAGTATTTACCAAAAAGGCTCCTACCCAATTTTTCACCTCTATCAAGCAAAACGGTGCATTGCTCGCTAAAGGCCGCTTAAATGGCGTTCAGTTCGACCGATTGTTTACGGATAATCTTTATCTAAAGATAAGCGAAAACGCTATTAAAACAGCTAAAAAGCTAAAAAAAGCCTTTAAAGAAAAAGGATATCGCTTTTTTATTGATTCCCCTACTAACCAAATATTTATAGTTTTAGAAAACTCTAAAATGGAAACGCTTAAAAAGAATATCATATTCAGTTTTTGGGAAAAATTTGACGACAATCATACCGTTGTCCGCTTTGCAACAAGCTGGGCAACCAAGGAAGAAAATATAGATGAGCTAATAAAACTCCTGTAAATGAAAT
>JAGBHD010000014.1 GCA_018110785.1 Oscillospiraceae bacterium | reverse complement strand
CCGCTGCAAACGGCATTCTTTTCTACAAGGCAACCATAAGAGGTTGATTGAAGCTTTTCATTAGGAAGGTCTTTTAATATATCTGCATATTCAGTATCGTAAACCGTTTGAGTAGCTACAAAATCGTGAACAAAGCGTACCTTTTCCTTTTCGCTTTGTAAATTCTCAAAAGATATAATCTCATTCGCTTTTTTGAAAGCAACCCCGCCTGCACGGATATTTCAGCGCGGTTTGCCTCAGCGGTTAGCGCCGCATAAGCCTCATCATATGCGTCTATAGCTTCGCCGTCCATATAATAGAGCATTAAAACCGCTGTTTTATCGCTAAACCAACAAAGCACCGTATGTCGGTCTGAAAGATAGAAAATTTCTGGCGAATCATTTAAAAAGGCATAAAAAACAGCTGATATTCTCTCGCCGCTTAAATCCAAATCAAGAACATCGACAGTGGAAGAAAGCTTTACCACCGAATCTGAAATTCGGCGGTAAAGCTCTTTTTCTGTATCATTCAATGAATTATATCCATACCGTTTATCGAAAGGAAGCATTTTTTCTCTGAGTGATAAAAATTCTGTCGGCAGTTGAGCCTTATTTTCATCGCTCGAGGAAATCAGCATCTTTCCTTCTACGAAATCCTTATCCCTGCCAAAAGCTTTAACGATAGTTTCTTCAACCTTTTCGGTTATGAGAGAGATTACCTCTATCCCCTCATTCAGCGAACAGGAGGAAAAAAGCATAATGCTTATAAGAGATAAGGAAATTAAAGTTTTTGATCCCTTATTCATAGGAAATTACACTTAAAACCTCTTCATCAATATTATCGGTTACACCGTCTTTATACTGCGTTAAGACATAACCTCTGCCAAACTCTGTTAGATAATAGAGCGAGCCGCCTCTAAACTCTACAGATACTACATCTTTTTCAACCTCTACTACATTAAAGGTTTCGGTTTCGGCGGTTTCAAGCTTATCCTTTAACATAAGCTGACCTTTTCCACCTACGGCATCTTTAATATATGCAACCTCGCCCTTAGAATTTTCTCTTAATGAGGATAACAAAACATTATTATCTATCGGCGCTTTATTTATTCCGAAAAGAGATGATGAGGAAATAACCTCAGTTTCTGAATCGTCTCCTTTAAGGACCTGTTTTTCATTTATCAAAAGTTTGCCGTTATATTCTACAGGCTCTTCGGTTAATGTTGTACTAATCTCTTTAGGCGCGCTTACATTGCCGAGCGCGATATCAATATATTTTAAGGTTGCATTTTCTTCCTCTAAGCCTTTTTGATATACATAAACGCCTGTTCCGTCGTCGCGCATATATACCTTTGTTATTTCCTTTTCGTGGTGATAGATAGTTTTTAAAGCATCTATGCCCTTTATATAGGTTTTATAAGAAACTGCACCCTCTGCTAAAATCGAAAGAATGGCATTGTATGCGTCCTCGGTTGTTTCATATGATGAAATATCTCCCCTTGTTTCACCCGAGGTTTTATACTTGGCAGATGTATATACCATAACCGTATTATCCTCTGTATAATCAATAACAGAGCCTACATTCTCATCGATTTTAGCTTCTCTGCCTTTTTCGTATTTATAAACCGTAAATCCGGCAGTTTTATCGCTTTCGGCTTTAATCATTTCGCGGATAGCATCGCGGGTAAGCTTTGCTCTCCAAGCCGACTGCGAAGCCTCAAACTGAGCTTCGGTTATTTCGTTATAAAGAAGCTTCTGAAAATCGGGCTCTTCAAGTTCTTTATCGCTTTCTACAAGCTCATCTGTGAAAAATGTTTTAAGGTCAACGCCTATGCCTGTACGAAGTCCATAAAGAACGGTGCCATCTGTTCCGTAAGAATAAATCTCATCGGCTGAGTTAACTGCGGTTTTTACACTTTTTAGGTCTTCTATAATGTTAACGGTCTTTTTGCCTACATCGCTTGTTTTAAGAAGATAAACAAGTTCCATATCTTCGCCGAAAATCTTTACTACCTCTCCGAGGTCTGTTCCTAAAAGCTTTGTGCTTCCGAAGATACCTAATGTTTTAGAATAAAACTCTTTACCTGCTTCAGTATCCTTGGTATAGAGAACGGCTTTTCCTTCTTTTGAATACCAAAACGCAGAAACACCGCTGTCGATATCCTTTATTTTAAAGGTATCGCGGTCGCTTGAGAATTTGCAGTTTCTTAAAACTCCGTCTGTTGAGAGAAATAAGATATTCCCGTTTTCATCTATATTAAAAGATGCAACATTTTCCGCAATAAAACGATTATCTGCCTGACTATCGAGGTTTTTGCGATAAAGGTCGCCCATAAAATCCAAGAAATAAACGCTTTTACCATCAGGGGTAACATCGTGAACGCTATAGGGCGAAAGTGTATTTCTGTCATAAAGAGCTGAGCTTAATAAAACTGCTTCGCCGTTTTCGCTGTTTCCGTATTTCAGCGCAGGTTCAGCCGTTACATAAAGCATAGGCATATCTTCATTTTTAAGAACTACCTTAGTTAAATCCTTATAAATCGGAATTCCGATTATAAGTCCTAATGCTATAACTAAAGCTACCGTCAAGGAAACTACAGAAATTATAACTGCCTTTTTCTTTTTTCTCGGCATCTTTTTCTTCTGCTTCTTTTTAGAATCTGCCGCCTTTTCGGTAAGCTCGGGAACTATTTCGTATAAATCCTTTTTATTATCCATTGTTAACCTCCGTTTTTTTATTTCGCTTCAAAAGAATAAGATATATTGCTTCAAAAATAAATGAAGCGGCAAGACCTATTCCTATTTCTCTGATACAATCTCTGCGGAAATAGTTTGAATCATATAGCCAGCAAGATTTTATAAAATCATTAACCTCAGAAAATGCGATTTCTGAAAAGGTTTGCCCCTCCCATATAAACAGGATATATGTATTCATAACATATCCAAGATAAGCCGCAAGTAAAACTGCAAGGGTTATTATAACTGTAACTGCGGCAATTCCGATAGTATTCGGTATTTTTTTGGATAAAATTTTAAATCCCAAAGGAATTAGAATTCCGAAAGCGGGCGCGCTCCAATATCCTACCAACCCGAATCCGCTGAATGTAAGCCATACAAGAATAGCTATTAATGAAAAAAGAATGCCCCCTAAGATTCCTTTTAATGAACTATTTTTATTTGCATTGTCCATATAAATTTTCCCTTTCCACCAAAACTATATATACATTATAGTAAATCATAGAGTAAAATTCAATAAAAACTCAAAAATATTTCTAAAACTTTAACAATTTAGTTGACTAAAAAACAAAAGTTTAATATAATAAAAAGGTATTATTAAATTGGAGGTCTTTTATATGTCCAGAGTATTAAATTTCAGCGCAGGACCCTCAGCATTACCTGAATGGGTTCTCAAAAAAGCTGCAGAAGAAATGTTAGATTATAACGGTAGCGGTCAGTCTGTTATGGAGATGTCCCACCGATCTCCGGTTTACGCTTCTATCATCAACGATTGTGAGGAGCGCTTAAGAAGAGTTCTTTCTATCCCTGAAAACTATGATGTTCTTTTCTTGCAGGGCGGCGCTTCATTGCAGTTCTGTATGGTTCCTATGAACTTAATGAATAAAAGCGGAAAAGCAGATTACATTATAACAGGTCAGTGGGCTAACAAGGCTTATAAGGAAGGTGTTCGTTTCGGAGAATGCAAGGTTTTAGCTAACTCTAACGACAAAACCTATTCTTATATTCCTAAAGTAGATTCCAAGGAGTTTACTCCTGATGCCGACTATTTACATATCTGCTATAACAATACTATTTACGGAACTCATTATCCTTATATCCCTGAAACAGGCGATGTTCCGCTTGTTGCTGATATGTCTTCCTGCATTCTTTCTGAGAAGATTGATGTTAGCAAATTCGGTCTTATCTATGCAGGCGCTCAGAAAAATATGGGACCTGCAGGTCTTACCGTTGTTATCGTTCGCAAAGACCTTGTAGGAAATGCCAAAGAAAATACTCCTACAATGCTCGATTATAAAACTCATGCCGACAACGGCTCTATGTTCAATACTCCTCCTACATATGCAATCTACATCTGCGGTCTTGTTCTTCGTTGGATTGAAGAGGTTGTTGGTGGAATTGATAAAATGGAAGAGTATAACAAGAAAAAAGCGGCTGTTCTTTACAACTATTTAGATGAAAGCAAAATGTTTAAAGCAACCGTTGAAGGCGAGGATCGTTCCTTAATGAATGTTCCTTTTGTAACAGGCGATGAGGCTCTCGATAAGAAATTCATCGCTGAAGCTAAAGCGGCAGGTCTTGTAAACCTTGCAGGACACCGTTCCGTTGGCGGTATGCGCGCTTCTATCTATAATGCTATGACTATCGAAGGCGTTGAAACCTTGGTAGAGTTTATGAAGAAATTTGAAAAGGACAATGCGAGGTAAGAAATAATGACTGAGATTAAAACCCTTAATAAAATTTCGCCCGTAGGTCTTGAGTGCTTTGATAAGCAAAAATATATCTGCGGCGATGAATTCGAAAACCCCGAAGCTATTATGGTCCGCAGCGCTTCTATGCACGATATGCCCGTTGGCGATAAGCTTTTGGCAGTTGCAAGAGCAGGCGCAGGAGTTAATAACATTCCCGTTTCCGAAATGGCTGAAAAAGGAATCGTTGTTTTCAATACTCCCGGCGCTAATGCTAATGCAGTTAAAGAATTAGTTTTATTAGGCCTTTTCCTCTCCTCCCGTAAGGTTTTAGACGGTATTGATTGGGTTAAAACCATAAAGAATGAGGGCGATGCTGTTGGAAAGCTCGTTGAAAAAGGAAAGGCTCCCTTTGCAGGTCCCGAAATTCAGGGCAAAACCTTAGGTGTTATAGGCCTCGGCGCTATCGGAATCAAGGTTGCTAACGCCGCAGTTCATCTCGGAATGAATGTTATCGGATACGACCCCTATATTTCAGTCAGCGCGGCTTGGACAATAAATAAGGCTGTTAAATATACCTCTAGCTTAAAGGATATATTTGAAAACAGCGATTATATTTCTCTCCATGTTCCGCTTACCCCCGATACAAAGGGAATGATCAATTCAACCTCTATTGCTACAATGAAACACGGCGTTCGCATCTTAAACTTTGCAAGAGCTGATCTCGTAGTAGCAGCTGATGTTATCGCAGCAGCAAATGAGGGACAGATTTCTTCTTATGTTACCGACTTCCCGACCGCTGAAATCATCGGCGAGAAAAACTGCATAGCTATCCCCCACCTCGGCGCTTCTACTCCCGAAAGTGAAGATAACTGCGCTAAGATGGCAGCAGAAGAGCTTATCCAGTATTTAGAAAACGGTAATATCGTCAACTCGGTTAACCTTCCTAATGTTTCATTAGAAAAGAGCGGAGATAAGAGAATTTGCATTATTCATAAAAACATTCCCAATATCATCGCAACAATAACCGCTGTTATCTCGAAAGAGAACTTAAACATTGATAATATGATTAACAAATCCCGCGGCGAAATGGCTTATTCCATCTTCGACGTTTCAGGCGAGGTTAATACCCAGAAGATCCACGATATCGAAACTATCGACGGAATCATCAAGGTAAGAGTTATCTAAATAAAACTTAAACAAAAAGCTCTGAGTTTCAACTCGGAGCTTTTTACTTTTATTTTATAAATTTTATGATTCCATAATGTCTAACATCTTTTTAGAGAATTCGTCAACCGCTATCTCGCGGGAAATGCCCATTTCATTCTGCCAAAAATTGCTCATTAACAGCATATCACCTTTATTTACTATAGAATAATCGAAAGGATTGGGAAGTGTATAATCGGCATAATCTGTGTATTTTAAATCTTCGCCGTCTTTAGCTTCTCTTAAAATTAATATTAGCTGTTCTTGAATATCTAAATAAATAGAGTTCGTAATTGGCTCTATTCTCTCTTTTCCTTTATTAAAAACTAAATTTTCACAAGGCATTATAATCTTTATCGTTTGATTTAAAACTTTATTGTCCTTGTTTAAAATAATCTGAGATACGTTAAATTCGCCAACACATAAAAACCGTTCAAATTCACTATTAAACAAAGATGACTTTATTCCATAACTCTCAAACCCGATAAACTCTCCAACAACAATTAAATCCGTTTCGTTGCTTACCTTTTCTTCTGTAGCCTCAAGCCATTCATAGCCAACTCTCGGAACACTATTTAAATCTTTTTCAGCCGTTAATAGAGTTACCTTTTTTTGTGCCGTTATTGATTCGGTAATTTGACATCCCGAAAAAGAAAGTAAAATAATGGTAATCAGCGATACCGCTATAAAATTTGTTTTTTTCATAAAAAACCCCCATTCATCTATTTTTGCCTTGTACTATAATAGACGAATGGAGATATCATTTTTGTTGGTAAATTTTTATTTTTGTTCTATTTTTTCACTTTTTTAAATTTCATAAACATAATGATGGTTAAAAATAGAACCAATATAATCGTTAATATAATTACATTATTACTACTAAAAAACTCAATTAATTTAGGAACTTTATAGATTGTATGTGCTGTTCCGTTTTCAGCTATAACATTATACTCCACTTTAAAAAAATCTATATTATATTTACTATATATACCAAAGATAGCTAAAAAAACACATAGTATATTCAATCCCCCATAAATACCTAATTCTATCTTTGCTTTGACTGATGAAATATATTTATTGGTAGGGGGTAATCCTAAATCGTTTTTTATTTTCGGAAGATTATCTTCCAAATTTATCATTTTATTTAAATTCATATTTTAACCTTTCATCTTAACATTTATTTTTTTAAGAGCTTCTCGGTATTTCCATCGAACAGTACTTGCTGGAATCCCCAATAACTTCGATATTTCGTTGTGATTCACTCCTTTTAGAGCTTTAGAAACAACGATTAACTTTTCTTGCTCCGATAAATCTTCTAGCAAGTAATCCAGGTGTATCGTTTCTATTACATCTTCAATTCCATTGTTCGCTATTTGATTTTTATAATCATCTATATTCTCATATTTCTTTTTCTTTCTGATATAATCATATGTTGCATTACGAGTAACTGAATATATCCATCCCAAATAATTTTCTCCGGGCAATTTAGAATAATCCAAATTCCATATTTTTATAAAAACATCGTGCAAGATATCATTTGCTTCATCTGAATTTAAACATATGCTAACTATAACACTAAATAATAGTTTAGAATATTTTGTATATAACTCATCAAATGCCCTCTCGCTTCGTTCATTTATTATTTTTTCAAAAAGATTTTGAAGCTCCTTGTTTTGATTTTTCATTTATTACTCCGTCAATTTTTTATTCCATTTTTCGCTCAATCAAAAGTATTATAGTAAAAATGAAAGGCGCTGGAAATCAGCGCCTTTTGCATTTATGTTGGCATTGCCCTATTTTCCCGGTCAGTTACCCGACAAGTATCTTCGGCGTAGATGAGCTTAACTTCTGTGTTCGGAATGGGAACAGGTGGACCCTCATCGCTATAAACACCAACTAAATATTTAGGGGTAAAGAACCCTAAAAACTAAACAGAGAAAGAGAGAACGAAAAAGGTCAAGCCCTCGACCGATTAGTACTGGCAAGCTAAATGCCTCACGACACTTACACTTTCAGCCTATCAACCTT